>CAZOLU010000057.1:0-1753 GCA_964580485.1 uncultured Saprospiraceae bacterium
AGTAGCCCTGAAGGCGAGCTGGCATGATGCAATGCATCATAAACATAAGCAAAAATCCAAGTTGCGAGGAGGTGAAGCCCCTCGCACAGCATTATGTAATAACTTAGCAGACATTGTATTAAAGCAATCGTCAACTGCATATTTTTATCATACAAATGACATACATAAATTTAAAGTTGCTGTTTTAACAACCTTAACAGGCAAATGTTTATGCTTGAAATA
The DNA here is from genome assembly GCA_964580485.1 of uncultured Saprospiraceae bacterium. Classification (GTDB taxonomy): domain Bacteria; phylum Bacteroidota; class Bacteroidia; order Chitinophagales; family Saprospiraceae; genus Saprospira. Next base: position 223 of record CAZOLU010000057.1, read on the forward strand.
AAAAGAGCCAACCCAGTATCCAAGTTGGCTCCTCACAAATATAAAATAGAATTTTATTTCCAACGAATAAATAGCTTACTATAACCGTTTGTTTAATAAAAAATAAAAATTCAATTGTTTTATTAAACAGTTTTTGCAGATCATAATATGATTTACTAGGCTTCCTCCAGCTTCTTGTAGAAGGTGAGCTGCTGTTTAGGCTCATCCAAATCTACCACGATGATATCGCCAAGAGCAAATTTCCCAGCCAACAATTCTTTAGACAACTCATTAATCACCTCTCTTTGCAGTACCCGCTTCATTGGGCGAGCTCCATAAGCAGGGTCATAACCTAGATCTGCTAAGAAATCAATCGCTTTTTGTGTGAGTTCAATATCGTAACCTTGAGCTGTTACCCGCTTGCGAATCCCTTTGAGGAGGAGCATTAAAATCTGCTTGATTTCTTCTCGATTGAGCATTGTAAACATCACGACCTCATCAATACGATTCAAAAACTCTGGGCGAACATGATCTTTCAGCTGCTCAAGAACCTCCAATTTGGTAGTTTGCATAATATCCTGACGCTTGCTCAGTTCTACATCCTCAAGTCCTTCAAAGTTGTCCATAATCAAACTCGACCCCATATTGGTAGTCATAATGATAATGGTGTTTTTGAAAGAAGCCACTCTCCCTTTGTTGTCGGTCAATCGTCCATCATCCAAGACCTGAAGCAAAATGTTAAAGGTGTCAGGGTGTGCTTTCTCAATTTCATCCAAAAGTACAATAGAATAAGGCTTTTGACGTACTGCATTGGTCAAGGTTCCCCCTTCTTCATATCCTACATAACCTGGAGGTGGCCCCACCAAGCGAGAGACGGCATGTTTCTCCATAAATTCCGACATATCAATACGAGTAATTGCTGTTTCATCATTAAAGAGAAATTCTGCTAAAGCCTTTGCCAACTCTGTTTTACCAACTCCCGTAGTACCCATGAAAAGGAAAGATCCAATTGGTTTTTTAGCATCTTGCAAACCTGCACGAGAACGACGCACCGCATCAGAAACGGCTTCTACGGCCTCTGCTTGCCCAATCAGGCGCTTGCCAATCTCTTCCTCCATACGCAGTAGCTTTTCACGCTCACTTTCCAGCATTTTATTGACGGGAATCCCCGTCCAACGAGCCACAACCTCTGCAATATCATTGGCATCTACCTCTCCATCGGTCAAACGCTTCTCAGGAGAAAGCGTTTCCAACTGTTTTTCCGCATTTTCGAGAATGATCTCCTGCTCTTTGATTTTGCCATATTCTAGCTCGGCCACCTTGGCATAGTCGCTGTTGCGACGAGCTTCCTCCGCCTGCAGGCGGTACTCTTCGATCTTGGCTTTGCAAGACTGAATGATGTTGATAAGCTCTTTTTCAGACTCCCAGCCCGCCTTGAGGTGGGTCAGCTCTTCGGTAAAGGTGGCAATTTGCTCATTGATGAGTTTTAGCCGCTTTTCATCTCCATCTCGTTTCACAGCCTCCCGCTCGATCTCCAATTGCCGCACCTTGC
>CAZOLU010000057.1:1763-13933 GCA_964580485.1 uncultured Saprospiraceae bacterium
GCACCTTGCGATCCAACTCATCCAGCTTTTCAGGCATCGAGTTGAGCTCCAGTCGCAATTTGGCCGCCGCCTCATCCATAAGGTCAATAGCTTTATCTGGTAAAGCCCGATCACTAATATAGCGTTTAGAAAGTTCTGCTGCAGCAATCAAGGCTCCATCCAAGATTCGCACTTGGTGATGGTTTTCATAACGCTCCCGCAAACCACGCAAAATGGCAATGGTTTCTTCTACCCCAGGCTCTTCAATCAAAATTTTCTGAAAACGACGCTCCAAAGCCTTGTCGGTTTCAAAAAACTTCTGATACTCATCCAAGGTGGTCGCACCAATAGCACGCAATTCTCCACGTGCCAAAGCTGGTTTCAAAATATTGGCAGCATCCATCGAGCCACCTCCACCACCAGCACCAATTAAGGTGTGAATCTCATCAATAAATAAAATGACATTATCCGAAGTCGTTACCTCTTTGACCACCGCTTTCAAACGCTCCTCAAACTCCCCCTTATATTTTGCACCAGCTACCAAAGCCGCCAAGTCTAAAGAGAATACCGTTTTATCTTTCAGGTTATCCGGCACATCATTATTCACAATACGCCAAGCCAAACCTTCTACAATAGCAGTTTTACCAACCCCAGGTTCTCCAATCAGAATAGGGTTGTTTTTGCGACGACGAGAGAGAATATGCAAGAGGCGACGAATTTCATCATCCCGACCAATAATCCGATCTAGTTTTCCTGAGCGCACCTGCTCGTTATAGTTGACTGCATACTTCGTTAGTGCATTAAATTCATTTTCACCACTTTCACTTTTCACCGTACGCCCTTTACGCAATTCTTTAATGGCAGCACCCAAGTCTTTCTCATTCGCCCCCAAAGAACGCAAAAGCCGAGTAGTTTTATCATCTACCGAGAACACCCCAGCCAATACAATATCCAAAGCCACAAACTCATCCCCAAAATCCCGAGCTAAATTTTGTGCATTCTGAATCACCAAACTAGCTTCTTTCGAAAGGTGACTTCCAGAGTTAGACCCATAAACCTTAGGGTAGGAGTCCATAATGACATCCAGCTTTTTATTGAGGTCTTTGAGGTCCACCCCCAACTTTTTCAGGAGGTATCCAACCACATTTTCATCTACCTCTAGCATCCCTTTTAAAAGGTGAGCTACTTGAACATCCTGTTGCTGCCGTGCTCGCACATATTCCTGCGCTTTTAGCACCGCCTGCCTTGCTTTTTCCGTAAATTTATCAAACATAAGTGGGTATTTTTATTAGACTTTTAGATCAATAGATTTTTAGACGCTAGACTTTTAGACTAAGCGATGTTAGACTGAAAGACTTTAAGACTATACATTGAGTTTTTATTTGGGGCTCTCCTCAACCACAGGTGAGGAGACCGCTACGTTCCACCCTTCACTATTCGTTCACCCCCAATCTTTATCCAAAATTGGGTGCAAGGGATTCCACATCGCGGCGCCAACGAGCAAGGGAGATCAAAAAATTAACCAAGCCTTGTTGAAAGACAAAATAAGGCAAAATGGCAGTTTTTCAAAGCTTCTATCTGACAATTTGATAAGGAAAAGGAATTAACCACTGACAAAATGTATGCTGAGCTCATATTTAATCAAAAAAAATATTATTTTAGTTATTATACAAAGACCATATTCCCATTACCCAAACCCATTGAAACATGCCAACTTATCCCCAGAACGTATCTAATGGACAGCTGCTTCAAAAGCTATTAGAGTCTTCCCCAACCGCAACTATAATGCTCAACACTACACAAGAGGTTGTGTTTTGGAACAAAGCCGCAGAAGCGTTGTGGAACATTCCATCTCAGGAAGCTCTAGGGCAAGCCCTTTCCGCAATACTGCCTACTCTAGCGCATCAGATCCCCTCTACTTTTAATCCCAATTTTGAGCTAAGCACATCTGATACAAATTCTAATAGCGAGAAGTTGCTAAGGTGTAGCCTCAGTAAGATAGAGCAGGGAGAGGATGTGTACAGTCTACTGAACATAATTCCACAATCCAATAGTCGTAGAGATCTGCAAGATGCTGTCAATGCCTTTTTGGCTATATAGAATTTGACCCCCAAGGCTATATCTTAAAAGCAAATAGCGCATTTTTACAGTTAATGGGCTATGGCGCAGATGAGATTATTGGACAGCACCATGCCCTATTTGTGGAGAAAAGCTATGCTGCTTCGGATGCTTATCAGCAGTTTTGGAAGGGTCTAGCCGCAGGTAAAGCCCAGGTTGCTGAGGTGGAGCGCAAAACCAAATCTAGGCAACAGGTCTTCCTTTCTGCGGTTTATCACCCCGTAAAAGATTCTACGGGCAAGGTGGTTCGTGTGATTAAAATCGCTTCAGATATTAGTCAGCAGAAAAAAGCATTTGATACCATCGAAGAGCAAAATCAGGCCTTGAAGGAAATGTCTACTCCAATAAGCTCTATTTGGGATCATATACTGTTTTTACCCTTAGTCGGTTTTGTAGATTCTAAACGGGCAAATGATCTAATGATGACCATGTTTAGCCATATTACAACACATCAGGCCAAAGTATTTATCTTAGACATTAGCGGGATTGCAGTGATGGACACTGCAGTGGCGAATCACCTCATCAAAATGACCCAAGGCGCAAAACTCATGGGTTGTACTTGCATCGTCGCAGGACTATCGGCAGCTGTAGCTCAAACCATAGTAGAATTGGGGGTAGATGTGCATCAAATCAGAACAACAGGGAGTTTGCGAGATGCCATCGCCCAAGCTTTCCAACTGAGCAATCAGGATTTGAGTAAGCTAAGGTGAAAGGGCTAAGTAGAACTTTATTTTATTGGATTTTTGGTAAAGTACCCTCGCTGCCTTAGATTTGTGGAACTCATTCACCAAAATTAAAACTTCATGAAAACATCTGGCGATAAAAGTATTATCCTCAAACCCAAAAATGTTAGTGTAAAAAACAAAGGTCATCAGCTGGTGCTTATCTATCATTCTAGTGCAAGTGCATCTATCTGGTTTTTTGCCATCTTGTTGCTTTTCCCCATCTACTATGCCTCTAGCAATATTATCCGTTATTTTAGTATTGAAAGTATCAATCAAGCCAACTACGAAAAGTCCCTGCAAGAGAAAATTGTGGAATTGCAAGCCACTCATTTGGAGCAAGAACGCAATTATCGAGAAAATATAGAAAAAGAATATAAAGATATAGACCGGGTCATTAGTTCCAAAGAAATGGATATGAGGTTAGAGGAGATGAAGGAACGTCTGGGAAGAGAGGGTATCGTACTACCCAACACCGATCCCAACGCCAATAGCTCTACATCTCTGGAAGAGCTGCAAGAGCGCAAAGCTACCCTGGCATCCAAAATAGATAGTATTAAAAAAGCTGGGGAAATTGATTCTTTGAGTACTGCAGAAATAGATGCTGCACTCCAAGATTGGAAAAGCACAGAGCAACGTTATATCAAACCAAGTACGGATGAACTCATCAACTTTGTTATCATGCCCATAGGTATTATATTGATTTGTTTATTGGTGTTCCGCTATATCTATAAATGGCTCAAGGGCGATGATGTCTTGGTTGTAGATAAACAACGACAGATTATTACCCGAAAGAAAGATAACCAGCTAGCTAAAGCAGAGGAGTTCTCCATAGCGAATGTCAAGCAATTCTTTTGCAAAAAACGGGTCTCTGGCGGTGAGCATGCCCGTACTTATCATTATCTCATTTATATAGATGAGCAGGACGAACAACATGAGTTGTTGAGCCTGATTTCAAATGCCGAAGATGCTATTTATATGGAGCATCAGATCGAGGAGTTTTTAGGCATTGAGCATGTGCATGTACGAGGAGGGATGAATTAAAACAAGCTAGACTGTACTCCGTAAGCTCCTGGGTTTTCCAAATGCAGGAGCTTGCGCTTGCGTTCAATACCCCAGGCATAGCCTGTGAGATCTCCATCCACCCCAATGACTCGATGGCAGGGTACGACAATCCCAATGGGGTTAGCGCCCACCGCTCGCCCTACGGCACGCACCGCTTTTCTGTCTCCAAGATCTTCTGCAATACGAGAGTAGGTGGTGGTGCGACCATAAGGAATGGCTAGGAGGTATTTCCAAACCTCTCGCTGAAAGTCGGTACCAGCCCGTAAATCTACCCGCAAGTCAAACTTTTGCAGGCTTCGATCAAAATAGGCTTCAAGTTGCTCTACGGCAAAATTGAGGTAATCTGGCACAGGGGAGTAAAACTTTTGAGGAGCCGCCTCCAACATACTTAGGCTGGCGATACTCCCCCCATTCCCAGAAATACAGAGCCAGCCAATAGGCGACTCATAGTAGGTCCAATGTGCAAAGCCAGCCATAAGCGTTGAGTTTAATAAAATTGAGCTTTTAACTCTAAAAGGTATTCATCTGGATGATCATTCTCTACAAGGATACGATCCAAAGCTGTTTTGAGTGCAGTACCCAAGAGCGACGTTTTTTGGTCTTCAGCTTCCTCCTCATCATAAATAATCATCAACTCCATCTTATTTTCATTAGATGCTTCTTCAATGAAAGCCTTTAGGGCATCTACGCAGGCTTGTTTGTAATTTTCCATAATGTATTACTCGTCTTCAGGTGCAGGGGATGGAATATCGGTAAAATATTTTTTTAGTAATGCAGGACCAAAATCTCCAGCATAGTTCCCTACTCTAGTGATGGTATTCAAAGCCTCTGTTTCATCCAAACCTTCTGCCTCTCGAATCACCTTCAACGCCAACATGTTTTTGAAAATACCAAAGGCTACTCCAAACAAATTGTAGTTGATTTCCAATACTTCTCGGTAGAAGGGCAGAGGCATATCAGAAGGAACTTCCAAAACAGGAGCCAAGACCTGAAAATAAGCACGATCTTCTTCCTCAATATGCCAGCAATCAATCCAAATCTCCTGTTCCCCTCGCATAACTGCCCAAGCACCAGGTTCTTTTTCATCCCGGCATCTTTCAGGTTCTACCCCTAAGCTTTGAATTGCCGCTTCAATCACATTGTAATGCTCTTCGATATTTGCCATAGTCTTTTTATTTTTAATCCACAGCTTAGGCCATGGGTGTTGAAATACGTTCAATACTCTGTCCTGAAAGTTATTACATAATGCTGTGCGAGGGGCTTCACCTCCTCGCAGCTTGGATATCGCACTTTCAGCGCTCTCCAAAAAGATGCATAAAATTACTTTCCGGACAGTGTATTCAATAAGAAATTCTAATGAAATTTATAACAAAGATACAATACTTCAAAGAGAATTGCAGTATCTTGCTAAGAACATCCTTGATTTTTTTTGATTTAAAAACAGCCTAGAAGGAGAAGAAAAACCGCACAAGATGATAGAGGCCAGAGAAATTTCCAAGCAATTTAGACTAAGCAAATCGAGACAACGCCTAGAAGGGCGGGGCAGCAATATGGTACAAGCCTTATCTTCTATGAGCTTTGAATTAGAAGAAGGAAAGACCTTGTTGCTGTTGGGGACTAAAAATGCGGGCAAATCTACCTTGCTTCAGCTTTTAGGAGGCTTGCTTCCCCCAGACACTGGAAAATTGCAAGTGTTGGGTTATGATGTAGTAGAGGATGCCGAGGCTTTGCGAGCGAAAACAGGCTGGGTGATGGGGCAGCAAACTTTTTTCCCTCAACTGACAGTACTGGAGCAGCTGCGCTATATGGGGCGATTGCAAGGTTTGAAGGGGCCTCGGTTAAAAAGCCGCCTGCAGGCGGCTTTGGCGCGTTGGCAATTGGAAGACTTGCGAAATCGACGGGTTCGGCTACTGTCTGCCGAATCACGGCGCTACCTCGCTATTGCACAAGCCCTATTGCACCAACCTCAACTCCTATTGTTGGATGAACCAAGCTTTGGACTTGATATTTTCAACAGCTACCCCATTGTCGACCTCATTCAATTTGCTCAACAAGAAGGTATAACCACTGTTTTGGCTACCAACAACCTAGCAAAGGCCGATCTCTTGGGCGACCAACTGGCGGTGCTACATAAAGGTAAGTTGGTGTATTATGACCATCTTCATAAATTTAAAGCCCAAGCTCCAGGAGATAGTTTATCCGAAGCTTTTATCAACTTAATTGAAGCAACTCAGATCTAATAGCTATGATACAAGAAAAGGAATTACTTAGCTTTATTCGCAGTCAACGTACTTGGTGGATTTATCTGCTTTCGTTTTTTGTCCCCTTGGGGCTTTTTTATTTATTTTTCAATTTTAGTGGTCAAATCATTCAACAACAACTCAACGAAGGGAGTCAGACCAAGTACAAAGTGGCTTGGGTAGCAGAGGGTACAGAAGCCAGAGAACTTAAAGATTTATTGGAGTTACATACTCAAATTGAATTGACTACGGATTATGAGGATATTGATTTGATGGATGCTATCCAAAATGATAGTTTAGATGTGGCAATACGCATAGAACCTGGCTTTGACTCTAGTCTTGTGCAACAAAAACAAGGAACAATCACCCTGCACTACAAATCTTCTGGATCGGGCGCAAGGGTGGTGGAATCTCGAATAAAAGCGTTTAAAGATCGACTAAAAACACAGAATCTCGCCAAACTTCAACTTTCTAAAAATGTAATTGAACCCTTTTATGTAAATGAGCGCAATTACTTTAGCTTAGCAGAATTTACAGATAATATCTTCCAAATTATGCAACAGGCTATTGCTAGTTTGCTGGCACTCTTGTTTTTGGTTTTTGGTTCGGTAGCCTCCCGTCATGCACTACATAGCGTTTTTTGGAAAGAACAGGAGGGAGGGCAGCTGAGCTGGATCGCCAAAACCGCTATTAAAAAAAGTATTCTCTTTCGTAGCAAATTGCTGTGGGCAACGATCTTTGTTTGGGAAAATATGCTGTTGGCTCTTTTAGGGTTTACACTAGCTCTGAGCTTTGAGCAGGAGGGGCCGATGAATGATATTTTGAATAAACTAAGAGATCTGCTGCCTTGGACAAGGATTTTGATTTTTGTGTTAATGTCGATCCCCTTTGCGATGTTGTTGTTGGGTGCATACAGCTTTCTGGGTTTTTGGATGTCTGCCTGGCGTAGACTCTTGTACAACAGCGTTTTTTTGCTGCTAATTGTAGGCTTTTTACTAATGGGAGCTATGCCAACAATGGGTTGGGTAGGTAGCTTGTTACCATTTTTTAACCAAGTGAGTTTAGCAGTAGCAGTACTGAATGGTACAGCCCAAGTTACAACGCTGCTGTTGGTGGGAGGGGTATCGGTTTTTCTGGGCCTAGCGCTACTATTGGGGGCCTTTCTAGGGTTTCGCAGTCCAGCTTTTTTGTTATTAGAAAAAGAGGACTAGCTCCGAGTAAAATTAGCGCAGGGAAAGACTTCTAAAAAGTCAAGAATTATGCTAAACACATACAAATCTCAGAGCTAGTCTTCTTGGCCTTTTTATTCAGGCTTGAAATTTTGCATCAAATCTACCAAATGCTGCACACTATCAAGCTCCATAGCATTGTACATAGAAGCACGGAAACCACCAACTGATCGGTGACCTTTCAATCCACTTACCTGATTTGCTGCGCAGTAGTCGAGAAATGCAGCTTCATGCTCAGGGCTATTGGCTACAAAGGTAGCGTTCATCAAAGAGCGATCTTCTACCGCAGTAGTTCCTTTGAAATAAGGGTTTTTATCAATCTCTGCATAAAGTAGCTCTGCTTTTGCGCTATTCCGTTTTTCCATAGCTTTTAGTCCCCCCATTGCCTGCACCCAACGCAAAGTAAGCATTGACACATAGATTGGATAAACAGGAGGAGTATTGAACATAGAGGCTTTTTTGATGTGGGTTTGGTAATCCAACATCGTAGGAATTACACGATTGACCTTACCCAAAATAGATTTACGTACAATCACCAAAGTAGTGCCTGCTGGTCCAAGATTCTTTTGTGCGCCCGCATAGATTAAATCGAACTTGTTTCCATCGATTGGACGGCTAAAAATATCGGAAGACATATCCGCTACCAACAAGCAACCTTCAGGAACTTCAGGAATAACATGATATTGAGTACCCCGCACTGTATTATTGGTTGTAATATGCAAATATTTAGCAGAGGCAGGAATTTGATAATCTTTAGGAATAAAGGTAAAGTCCTCTTCTGCGGAAGAAGCAATAACCTCTACCTTTCCAAAGTTTTTAGCTTCTTTAATCGCCTTGGTTGACCAAGCTCCAGTGTCGATATAGCAAGCCGTCTCATCTTCATTCAAAAGATTCATGGGCACCATAAAGAATTGTGAACTTGCACCTCCAGTAAGAAACAAAACTTCATAATCATCTCCTACACCCAATAGACTTTTGACGATAGCTTGTGCTTCATCTACCACTGCTACAATTTCTTTAGATCGGTGAGAAACTTCAAGAATAGAAAGGTTCAAATGTTGAAAATTGATTACAGCTTGAGCCGCCTCTTCTAAAACTGATTGAGGTAAGATTGCCGGTCCAGCAGAAAAGTTATGTACTTTCATGATAAGGTTAAATTAATTGGTTTTGAGAGAGTTGTTATTTGTGGTATTCATAGACAAAGACGGAGTACTCTAGCATTTTGCTAGTTTTAGTCTCAAAAACGGAGTAGATTACTTTATCTCGATCGTCTAAGTATTCATATTTTTCCCGAATCGACATGGTTTTTCCATCGGGATAATGCTGTACCTCAGTTAAACGCCCATCTGTATCACGAAGATAAACCGTTTTGTTGACTAAAGCCCCCTCTTCTTTGTATCTGCTTCTGGAAAGGGGTTGGAAATTATCATCCAGCTCCACTGCAGTCATATAAGAGCTTTCTTCGATAAGATAGTGTTGTTTTTCCGTAGCCGAACGCTGTGCATTGTTGTAGCTAAACCTGATCTCATAAATACGTTGGTTGGCATCGTCATAATAGACTTCTAGGGTAGGCCGCCCTTCACTATCAAATTCCCAAGTTTTGATGTCGAGAATTTCTCCAGTAGCTTTGTATCGAATGCGTTTGATGACATTCCCCAATGCATCCATTTCTTCTACATAGTCGTTAATTTGTTGTTCTTCATATTCCCAATATCGGGTGCGTTTCAAGGATTGGGAATCGTATTTGTAGAAATATTGGTGTTTGAGTTGTCCATTAGGGCTGTAAAGACTCAATTTTTGAGGTGCTCCATTCTGATCATAAACAGCTTTGGCAACCATCATGCCTTCTGGAGATGCTGCATTAGAGATGATTTCATAATTCCAACGTTCTTCCGATTTTAGTTTCCGTTCATTTTTTGCTTTATTTCGTTTTTTAAAAAGCTTGGGAAACTGTGCTGAGGCTTCTGAGCTCCAACTCATAGCAAAAATACCCAATAATAGTATGGTGATGTGCTTTTGGATAGACATAAGATAAGGTTGAAATTCAGCTATTTATTGTACTAGAATAAGGATGGGTAAAAATACAACGAACTTGTTAGAATAACAATTTATTCTTTTGCAAAGATGTTTTTGCAAACATAGGTTTTACTTGAGTTTTGGGTTGTTGGCATGGCGTTCGGCATCTCGAACAGAGCGTTTATCCATAATCTTGGTTAAAACTTGTTCTAGATCAACCCCCGTTTGATTTGCTAAACAGATCAGGACAAATAAGACATCACCAAATTCTTCAGCCAAATCAGGATATGCAGAGTCTTCCTGTTCTTTTGTTTTAAAGGATTGTTCTCCGTAGATCCTTGCCATTAGGCGGGCTACTTCCCCAACTTCCTCCATGAGGATGGCAGTATTCGTCAATTCATCATAATAGCGTACGCCAACAGTTTTAATCCACTGGTCTACGGCTTGTTGTGCTTCTTTTATCGTCATGGGTTTATTTTTTATGAATTATAATAAAGATCCAATGCTCTAAAGGTATCAAAATTTAAGCTTAGATTCTACCTAAAGAAGTTAAGGAGTGTTAATAGGGCAACTTTTATCGAAAAAAAACGCTATGTTTAAAGATAAACTTGAAGCGTTTAAAAAATTAAAAGTATTATGCGCCAAATTCTATTATTAAGTATAGGTATGTTCGCCTCCTTCGCTGCATGGGCACAAGGCTACATCTTACTACCAATGGATGATGCTCAGACCAACCACATGAAGGCTTATGGCATCACCTATCAAGTATTGGAGTTGAAAGAAGAAGCTTGGTGGCTGTTGAATTACAGAGGTGGAAGCTTTGCCTTCAAGTACAATGATGTTTTTAAGAAGGAATGCATTACTCGTGGGGTCAGTTTTGAAATTGTACCTGCGGCTAAGTTCAATAAGATTTTAGCAGATATTGCGAACCCTGAAGTCAATATGGAGGCAGTGAAATTAGAAGTTCCTCCAAAAGTAGCTGTTTATAGTCCAACTCATAATGCCCGAGGAGAAGAAATCCAACCTTGGGATGATGCCGTAACCTTGGTCTTGACCTATGCTGAAATTCCTTATGACTTAGTTTATGATGATGAGGTTTTGGATATGAAATTGCATGAATATGATTGGCTGCATTTGCACCATGAAGATTTTACGGGGCAGTATGGTAAGTTCTACTCCAGCTATCGCACACAACAATGGTATCGCAACTATGTGCAGGATATGGAGGCTCTAGCTAAAAAGCATGGTTTTGCAAAAGTTTCCCAACTCAAACTTGCTGTGGTGAAGCGGATTCAGGAATTTGTAGCGGGTGGTGGCTTTATGTTTGCGATGTGTTCGGCTACAGATACTTATGATATTGCTTTGGCGGCAGAAGGGGTTGATATCTGTGAGAATATGTATGATGGTGATCCCGCAGATCCCAATGCTCAAAGTAAATTAGATTATAGTAAAACCTTTGCTTTTAAAGATTTTCAATTGGTTAGAGACCCCTATAAATATGAGTTTTCTACTATTGATGCATCTCCACTAACCAATCCACCTCGTAATATAAAAGACGATGTAGATTATTTCAACTTGTTTGAATTTTCTGCCAAATGGGACCCCGTACCCACTATGTTGACTCAATGTCATACTCGTACCGTCAAAGGGTTTATGGGACAAACTACGGCCTTTCGAAAAAGTCACCTAAAATCTAATGTTTTGATTTTGGGGGAGAATAAGCCCGCTAGTGAGGCCCGCTATATTCATGGTACTTTTCAAAAAGGCTTTTTTAGCTTTTATGGGGGACATGACCCCGAAGATTATCGCCATTTTGTGCATGATCCGCCCACAGATCTCAACCTGCACCCGAACTCTGCAGGTTACCGCTTGATTTTGAACAATGTATTGTTCCCTGCGGCAAAGAAGAAAAAGCGTAAAACTTAATTTAATAGACTTAAGACTATTGGATTAAGAGACCTCAGACTACAATTGTAATCTGAGGTCTTTTTGTTGAATCTGAAGGCTGTAATACTTTAAACCACCTATACCTCCACCAAATCATCTACCTCTACACGCAGGTTATCAATAATAAATCGTTGGCGAGTAGGAGTATTTTTACCCATGTAATAGGCCAAAAGATCTTCGATGTCGGTAGAAGCGTTCATGCGCACTGGCTCTAGCCGGATGTCATCTCCAATAAACTGCTTAAATTCATCGGGAGAGATTTCTCCAAGCCCTTTGAATCGAGTAACCTCTGCCGACTTGCCCAGCTCTTGCATGGCATTTTGTTTTTCCTCCTCACTATAGCAATAGACTGTTTGTTTTTTATTGCGCACCCGAAATAGGGGGGTCTCAAGAATAAAGAGATGCCCATTGGCCACGACTTCGGGGAAAAACTGCAGAAAGAAGGTCAGCAGCAGCAAACGGATGTGCATACCATCTACATCGGCATCGGTTGCGATGATAATTTTATTGTAGCGTAGGTCATCTAGCCCATTCTCGATATTGAGTGCATGTTGCAAGAGATTGAACTCCTCATTTTCATAGACCACTTTTTTGGTCAGGCGGTAGCAATTGAGGGGTTTTCCCCGCAAGCTAAAGACCGCTTGGGTCTGTACATCTCTAGATTTTGTAATAGACCCACTAGCAGAGTCCCCCTCCGTGATAAAAATCATCGTATTGTTGGCATTCTCTTTATTGCTGTTGTAATGTACCCGACAATCTCGCAGTTTTTTGTTGTGGAGGTTGGCTTTCTTAGCTTTTTTGTTGGCAATTTTTCGGATTCCAGCAATCTCTTTGCGCTCTCGCTCTGATTGAAT
>CAZOLU010000058.1:0-1542 GCA_964580485.1 uncultured Saprospiraceae bacterium
ATATTGCTTTTTGCAACCACTCATACAATCCACATATTTATAAATGTAGCTGATCATCCAGCCATTGTGCACTCGCTTTGCTTGAATATCGTGCCCATCTCCTAATGGGGAAGGCAATTCTACCATCAGTACATCGGTAGCAAAGGAAACTTCATGAGCGACAAATTTCATGTTTTTAGCATCTGTACTAGTCAACTCCAGCATGAGTACTTCATCAATTTCTTCTGAACTAGTAAATTGGAGATCATACAAATTCGCCCATTCTCGTAGTGGAGTTTGTTCAATTTCTTTTCTATCTTGAGCGAGGAGTTGTGCCCATTTTGCCGAAGCATCTACATATACCCGAATATTGCTGGTATTCGCATAAGGGAAGGCATGAATATCTAATTGTTGAGTAGCCATGAATGCAGCCTCATCATCATGTAGTGCAATAGCTTCTAGTGCTACGGTGAGTTCGGCAATCATATCCTTGGAGATTTCTGCACCTTCGTTGAGCGCAGCAGCAGAGCGTGCGGCCAACTGAACCGCATCATCGAATGGAGTTTGTGCATTAAGCATGCCTACTCCCCCGAATAGGATGCAAATTGCAAATAGGTGTTTTAACATCTGTGGTCTCTGTTTTAGTGTGTCCCTTGGCAGCAAATGTAATAAAATACTATAAAAATCCCTAGCTTGACCCAACTTTTTTTTTGTTTTAAAGTTAAAAACAGTTAGATGTTTTGATCGCCTAGCTGTAAATTTATCTTAATTTGGCAAGCAGGATTTCTTAGGAATATTATTTTATTGTTATCCGTACAAAAATAATAAATTTACATGGGTTTTTTATAGGTATTTTACCCAATTTGAAAAGCTAAAAGCCTCTAAATGAGTTACTTTATAGCAAAAAAGCTAAATTTTTGTTCATGGAAGATTATATCAAGGTTAATAGAGCATTATGGAATTTGAGAACTTCAGTACATTTAAAGTCTGATTTTTATCAAATGGAAGCTTTTAAGGCGGGGCAGAGCTCTTTGAAAGCTATCGAATTATCCTTTCTTGAGGAGGTCAAAGGATAAGAGGTTTTGCATCTCCAATGTCATTTTGGACAAGATAGTCTTTCTTTGGCAAGAATGGGGGCGAAGGTAACGGCAGTGGATCTGGCAGATCAAGCCATTGCATGGGCTGAAAAATTGAGCAAGGAATTAGATCTAGAAGCAGATTTTTATTGTGGAAATGTGCTAGAGTTGGATACGGTTCTCCCCCAAGAATATCGTGCAGATCTGGTTTTTACCACTTATGGAGTGCTTGGGTGGTTGCCAGAGTTAGAAGCATGGGCCAAGCATATAGCGCATTTTCTAAAACCTGGTGGCGAATTACTCTTAGTAGAATTTCATCCTGTGCTTTGGATGTTCGATGATGAGGTCAATGAGATTGCCTATTCCTATTTTAATAAAGAAGTCATTATCGAGCAAGAAGAGGCGACTTATGCAGATAAAGATGCTCAGATTAACGCAAAGTTTTATGGTTGGAATCATAGTTTGGATGAGGTTTTTAGCGCTTTAC
>CAZOLU010000058.1:1552-3267 GCA_964580485.1 uncultured Saprospiraceae bacterium
GAGGCTTTTCGGGAGTATGATTATGCTCCTTATGATATTTTTAAAAAATCAAGCCCTCATCCTGAAGGTTTTCAGGTAGAAGGCTTGGAAGGTAAATTACCATTAGTCTATGCATTAAAGTGTCGCAAGACTTAGTCTTTTAAAATCAATTGCTGATGCACTGCCTGCCCTTCTTTATTGTAGATTTCCAATCGATATACACTTGAAGGGAGGTCATGCAGATCTAGCATTGACTGTTGTTGCTTAAAACTCTTTGAAATTAGCTGTTTGCCACTCATGTCGAACAGCTTGACATAATATTGTTCCTCTTCAGTAAATCTTATCTGTAGTTGATGGATTACTGGATTGGGAAAGACCTTAACCACTGGAGCATTTTCAAGTCTTGTATGGCTGGTGGTTTCATCATCGTTAATGTAAATAGTTGTAGTTGAATTAGTGCCTAAACTTGTTCCTGTACTAGGAGATGTCAATTGTAAAATAATAGTCTCCTGTCCCTCTAGCAAGGCATCATCGAGAATTTGCACACTGACGGTTTGGTAGCTGAATCCAAGAGGGAAGTTGAAAGTAGTAGAAGTATTCAATATGTAATCCATCCCAGCAGTAGCTGTCCCTAAACCACTATCAAAAACCTGAACAGAAACAGCTCCAACATTAGAGGCTTGTCTTTGCCAAAGGATGAGGCCGATTGATCCTGTATTTTCATTGGCCTGATAACTACTAGAGTCGAACTCAAAACTTGGGTAAGTAGATTGATTTTCATAATAATAAAAGGTGCCATAAAAATCAATAAACATCAGATCCTCATCTCCATCATTATCCAAATCTCCAAAAGCAGGAGCTAATAGGCCTTGTACTTGTTGAATGCCAAAGGCATTGAGTTGCTGGCTAGAGCTAAAGGAGGGGGTTTGTGGAGTTCCTTGGTTAGGATTAAAACGCAGTGCATTGAAATAAGTTCCCCCACTACCATAACGAGCTTGGGTGAAGATATCTAGGTCGCCATCCTTATCAATATCTACCAACTCCTGTGCTGCTGTAAAAGAGTTGGGCAAGCTCATCCCAAACGGGCTACTTTGGGTTTGCCCAAAAGAAGGCGTATTAGAAGAGCTTGTATCCAATTGATAGTAGATGTTTGCACCACCATTATATAAGTTGCCTGCAAATAAATCCAGATCACCATCTGCGTCAATATCTCCTGTGCTTACCTTTGCAAAGGCACCTGTTGCCAAGTTGATATTCATCCCAAAAGAATTGGTGGCAACAGAGGCAAAACTGGGGTTGGATGCTGTTCCTGTATTTTGAAAATAGTACACATTCCCTGGCCCATACCAGCCTGTAAGCAAAAGGTCATAGTCGCCATCCTGATCCATATCTGTAAAATGAGGACTTACGGCATAATCATAAACGCCCAAAGGGTAAAGGTTAAATCCAGCTACTTGTGTACTGTTGAAGTAAGGTGCCGTAGGAGTGCCTGTATTTTGTATAAACCAAAGGCGTGGAACATAAGTTAGTCCACCATTATTATAACCAGAGCCTACAAAGATATCCAAATCGCCATCATTATCAATATCTACAAAATCCATCGAACACTGTCCCTTCATATTGTTATTGTGGGTGATGAAATGTTGAAGATTGAAGGGGTTGGTTACAGCAGTGCTGTCAAAAGCAATTTGAGCAGAACCTATGCTTGTTCCCAACAGCAATACTGCGGCTCCAGC
>CAZOLU010000058.1:3277-6515 GCA_964580485.1 uncultured Saprospiraceae bacterium
TGCTTTTGGCCAAATAAGTATTTTAACTTTTTTCCTAGATTCCTGAACCGCTTCAGCATCTTTGAAGAGCTAGTACTTTTTGTAATTTTACGGGCAAGAAACTTAAACTGTCTTATCTTTTTTGAAAAAGCTGATCCATTCATAGTCTTTTGTTTTTGTGATTACCCAAAATTCAAAAAAGAATCTTACTTTATTGATGATGCAGATCATAAAAAAAGCCTTTTTCGTCAATATGAGAAAAAGGCTAAGGTATTTTGTATGGAACTTCATCACTTGAGATGAGGGGGTTACATCGGTTTTATTTCTCCTTCTTGAAAGGCTTGAGGGGCTGCCCAAAAGGTAGACTCTGGGGTGTACAAACCTAGCTTATAGTCGGGGCGATCTGTATTGAGGATATTAGGTCGAATCATGTTGGGTAAGACATGAATATCATAAATTTCATCCACTGAGGTTTGATAAATAACCTCCCCTACTTTACTCATAGTTGGTAAATGTAAGATCACAATACCAGAGCGGTTAGCAAATTTGGCAATATCCAGTTTGGCAAAGGTAGAGGAGTTTTTGCGTAGGCGCGACAAACCAACAAATAGATAGTCGCCGTATTGATCCATTCCTCTAACAAATCCTCCCAAATCATAGAGTGCCTGATATTGTCCTGTATGGAGGTCGATTTCAGCTAATTGTCCAGTGGCAGAAAGTAATACCAGCAGGCGATCTCCAAAGAGGCGAGGAGAATGGGGCATTGGTAGCCCTTCGGCAATAACCTCATTCGTGGTCACATCCATCAAAATACCCGTTTCGGTAACGGTAGCTCGCCAGCTTTGATGACTATCGCCTTGGTTGAAGGCGGTAACGTACTTGGGCATACCGTCTTGCATGGCCATCCCATTGAGGTGGCAGCGGTCTTCGGATGCTAGTTTGCTAATGAAAGGAGGTGTCCAGTAGGGTGTAAAACTATAATGGTGGTCAATTTTGATAAGGCAGGAGAATGAGGTGTTTACTGCAAAGATCTCCCCCGATTTTCCCCATGCAATATCATGAATATCTATGGCTCCTGTGTAGTAGGAAGCTCTAGGCATAAATAGACTATCATAAGTACTTGGTTTGCGTGGATAGTGTTGTGCCAATTCTAAGGAGTTGGAGAGTACGAGCACCTCATCCTTAGTAGCAATGACCATTTTATCCCCTTCAAGGTTGATGCCCATGGCTTTTTGAAAATTACGAGGAAGCTGTACTAGGTAGTTTTCATCCTTAGGACTCACAAAAACTACTTTACCCGCTTGGTAGGTGCTTAATGCCAGAGAGCAGTTGAGCTGTAGCAGGAGTTCTGGAATATTAGGAGAATAGGTACAACTAAAAGGCGGTGGTGGTTGATTCATAAGCAATATTTCTGTTGAAATAAAAAACCATAGTTCGTTGGGTGCTAACTACTCAACGAACTATCTTCCCATTCTAAATGATTTAGTACCCTTTATACCCAACCATGTAGCTGAAACCAACCAGCACGCTCTAGTACGTTGCGAGAATAATCCCGACCAGTAGTGTAGTAATCAAAATCATGACCATTCTGATAAGCTTGCAAAGCCCGAGATGGGCCACAGTTGTAACCAGCCACTCCACCACGAAGTAGGTTTTTACTCATCCCCCAACCTAACTTTTTGGAAAAAAGGTTGAGCGAATTTTTGAGTACCGCACAGCCATAGATGATATTTTCACGAGCATCTGCCCATTTACCTGATTGTACAAAGTTTACATGCCAACGGTCATCAATTTGCATCAGTCCACGACCATGCCCCCCATCTCCAGTACCCGCAGGAGTAGGAGGGGTAAGGGCAAGCCCCCAATGCGATTCCCGAGATCCAATACCCGCTATCACAGAAGCTGGGATTTCATATTTGGCAGCCACTTTTTTGACAATGTTCTCATACTTTTTCAATTCCTCCAATTGTTTGAGCAGGTGCTTATCCCATTTGGCGTAGGAAGTTTGAAAACTGAGCTCTAGATTGCTAGGTGCGGGGCGATTGAGTAAAGCTGCCCAAGTGGAAGGACCTACTACTCCATCCATTGGCATTCCTTTGGCTCGTTGAAAAAGTTTAACACAGTTTTCCGTATATGGACCAAATTCGCCATCGGGGCGTACTCGATATCCATATTGGCGCAATAAGGTTTGTAATTCTTTTACGGCTTCCCGAAGATGAGGAGAAGTGTGGTTGTAGCCATCATAAAGGCGTAATGTGGGTCTTCCCATAGCTTTAGGTTATTGTTTAGGCATAAATCAATACTCTTTATTCTTAAAATACCTCAGGTATTCTCGTATCGCCCTAAATTAGAAATAAAAACTATCTATGGCAAAAAAAATAAACAAAAAACTTTAGTTTTTTACATTAATATGCAGATTGCTGTATCTTTATATATTGGTGAACTATGCATATTTTGTTACCTTTGCAGCCCAAGCATATTTTGCAGCAAGAGGTCTTTGGAGGCTTTATCCCTAAACCTAAATGAATTTTTGGCTTCCCTCAAACAAGGGACATCCCTAAACATACACATTGAATTAGTAAAATTTATGCAACAGCTTAAATGGATTATACTATATAGTATCTCATGTCTGGCACTATGGGGCGCCCTGCCTATCTATGCTCAAAGTGATCAGTTAAAACGAGCTGAACAATACATAGAAAAGGCAGAAGATTACTATGCACAAGCACAATACGAAGCTTCTATCAAAGAATATCAGTTTGCTGCGGCAATTTACCGGCGTAGCAATCGACCTGAGAAGTATGGTATTTGTTATAATGGAGTAGGCAATAATTACATCAACCTTACCCGATACAAAGAAGCTTTTATAGAGTTTAAACGAGTAACGGCCTTGTTTAATGAAATGAATAGTTCGGGGATAGAGGTCGAACTAGATAGTACTATCTTGGCGGACAGCTATGAAGGCTTTGGGCGTTATTATATGAATGTTGATGTAGATTTTAATAAAGCATTGGAGCAGCATGAAGAAGCATTGAGGTTGCGTTTAGCTTATAATGCAACTGCCGAAGATATTGCTAGAAGCTACTACTTTATAGGGCAATGTTATCGATACTACAAGATAGATTCTTCGAATTTGGAAAAGGGGGATAGCTTAATTAACCCCGTAGAAGTTGAGTTGGAATATCTTCAAAAAGCGATGAACCTACAGCTCAATGAGTTGGGAGAGGATCACCATGAGTTGGCGAATACTTATGAGGCG
>CAZOLU010000058.1:6525-13868 GCA_964580485.1 uncultured Saprospiraceae bacterium
TAGGGAACTATTACTATGAAGTCATTCAAGATTATCAAAAAGGTTTTGAATATCACCAAAAAGCAATAACTATTCGGCAGAAGGTATTCAGAGAAGATCACCCAAAGATTGCTGCTTCTTATTTGAACCATGCCACCTATTACAGAGTGATGCATCTTTTTGATAAAGAGCAGGAGTATCTGGAACAAGCCTTGAGTATCCAACTAAAAATTTTGGGAGATGAGCATAAAGATGTAGCCAAGAGCTATTACCTCTTGGGCAATCGAAGTGCTTTTACTGGCGATTATGACAAGGCTTTGAATTATTACGAACGGGCATTAGCTATTTACCTCAAGTTGCAAAGTGAAAACTCTGCCGAAGTAGCTGAAATGTACCTGCGGATTGCCTTATGCCATCGGGCAATGAATGAAGCTCGAGAGGAGTTTAAGCTTTTGCAAAAGTCTCTCCAAGTACATCAAAAAGTGTATGGTGCCAACCATTATCAATTGGGGATGCTCTATACCGAAATTGGGAGTTATTATGGAGCTAGAGAGCAGTACGACTCCTTATTATTTTATTACCAAAAAGCTTCCAAAATTTGGGAGGCCCAATTGGGTTCCAATCATTTGTATGTTGCTCAAAGCTACGACAACTTGGCAAAGGCCTATCGACTACTTCAAGATTCTGAAAAAGAATATTTTTATCTAAATGAAGCTTTACGCAAAAAGCAACAGACTGATGCCAGCGCAGAAAATGCCTATGTTAGGGGAAGTGAACTTGCCGACCTGAGTTTTGAGACCAAGGAGGAGGAAGATGTGATTCTTGGAGGACAGCTTTTTGAAAGCTATATGAATCTCGCTACGTTTTACAAGCGCAAGCGCGACTATGATCTAGCTTTGATTTATGTACAAAATGCTTTGGTCTCCGTTTGTAAAGGAATGAAGGGGGCTGAAGATGATATATACAAAAACCCAGATGTAAGTGAGCTGGCACACAACATTGATTGGTTGAGAGCTTTGGAGCAAAAAGGGAGTTTATTTTTGCAATTGTACTATGCTACCAAAGAGGATAAAAAACTAGAGCAGGCCGAAAAAACCTATATGCAGGCACTTACTTTGATCGATACCCTGCGCATCAACTTCTCCTCAGATGGCTCTAAAGAGCAGCTTACTCGCCGATCTATCCCTGTTTATGAGGGGGCTATCGAGGTTCTGCATACCTTGTATAATAGCAGTAAAAACCCCAAGTACTTGCATCAGGCTTTTGAGGTGATGGAGCGTTCCAAGGCTTTTGTGCTTTTGCAAGCCTTGCAAGGTATTGCGGCACGTAGCTTTAGCGGAGTGCCTTTCGATTTGTTGGCTCAGGAAGAGTACCTGAGGAGGAACCTAGCCTATTACTCTGATTTTAAAAACCGAGGGAAAAATAAAGAGGAGGATTTTGATAAGGCCTATTTTGAAACTAGGCAGGCTTATGACTCCTTGATGCAAATTATAGAAACAAAATATCCTCGTTATTATGCGATTAAGTATAGCAATAAAGTTGTGGGCTTGAAAAATATACAGAGTAGTGTTTTGAATAACTCCAATCTGCTTTTAGAGTATTTTATTGGAGATCAAAATATTTATGTTTTTAAGGTTACGGCAGATTATCAATATTTTTACAAAATCCCCATCCCCAATGATTTGGAGCGTATGGTGAATAGTCTGCGAACAGCTCTGACCGATTATCAACTCATTGCCAAAGATCCTAATTTAGCATATAAGAATTTTGTAGTCGCCTCTCATTCTTTTTACAAAACCTTTGTACTTTCATTCTTGACAGGTACAGATAAAAGTGTAGAGAAGCTGATTATTATTCCTGATGGGTGGATGAGTTATATTCCTTTTGAAGTACTATTAGAGGAAGCCCCAAAAAACTTAGACCATCCAGATTATCAAAATTTGCAGTATTTAATTCAACGTTTTGAAATCAACTACTCTTATTCTTCCACCTTATTGTTGGAGAATATGACTCCCCTCAAACACCAAAACAACAGCAAATGTCTAGGTTTTGCACCATCTTATCAGGGCAGTACGATATTAGGGGCAGAAGCCGAGTTGTCTTGGACCGAAAAAGAGTTGAAAGCGATCAAACAGTCTTTTAAAGGGGATTTCTTTTTTGGAGCTAAAGCCAACAAAGAGCGTTTTCAGGAAATGGCTCATGATTTTGGAATCATACACCTTGCTATGCATGGGGTGGTCAACATTCGCAATCCTCATAAGTCTATGCTAATTTTTACCGTAGATTCAACCAAAACCGAAGATGAGTCGAAACTCTATGCTTATGAGATCCACAATATGGGCCTCAATGCTGATCTAGTAGTACTCTCGGCCTGTGAAACTGGATTTGGGAAAGTAGTGCGTGGGGAGGGGGTCTTGAGCTTGGCCCGAGCTTTTATGTATGCAGGAGTACCTTCAGTAGTGACGACCCTTTGGAAGGTGAATGACTATACTAGTGCTACCCTGATGACCTATTTTTATGAGAATCTTGCTGCAGGAATGACCAAACCACAAGCACTGCGCCAAGCCAAACTCAAATATCTAAAGCAAAGTGATAAGGTTTCGGGGCATCCGGCTTTTTGGGGAAGCTTTATCACGATTGGTAATCCTGATCCTCTGCAGTATGGATTTCCTGTTTGGGTATGGATTACTTTGATTATTGGAGCGGTACTGCTAGTTTCTATGTTGTTGGCGGCTTGGTGGTCGAATCGAAAGAAAAAACAAGAACAGCAAAAACAACAGCAGCAGCAATATCCCACTCACCCAGATAATTCGGGCCCTAGCTATCCTGGTGCAGAAGGGATTAATATGAACTAGAGTTGCTTACTTTCGCCTAGGCCAAAAAGTGCAAAGTCATACTTGACGGGGTCTTTGGGATCTAAAATGCGTAGCTGGTCATCTAGTTCTTTCAACGCTTTTTTAGTATTATTTTTTTGTGTAATCAAGCCTAGTTTTCGGGCAATATTGCCAGAGTGTACATCCAAGGGGCAGCTTAGCTTGGCTGGACGAATCTTTGGCCAAAGCCCAAAGTCTACAATTCCATCATTTCGTACCATCCAACGCAAAAAGAGGTTGATGCGCTTGGCTACAGAACCTTTTCGAGGATTGGCCACATGTTTTTCACTTCGCTTTTCATGCTCTAGCTCAAAAAATATACGATGCAGCTCTGCAATTGCTGGCTGTAAAGAGTCCTCTGTCTGATATTTCACAAAAACTCCTTCCAATCCATCATGATGCTGATAGATGTTTTGAAGTGCCTTGACAAAATACTTAAAGTCTGTGCCATTAAAGGTTCTATGCACAAAGCTATCTAATCGTTTTAGCTGTTGATTGCTGTGGGTCATTACAAAATCATAAGGACTATTCCCCATCAGATCCATCATCTTATGAGCATTCTTCATAATCATGCTTCGTCTGCCCCAAGCAATCGTTGCTGCCAAAAATCCAGCGATTTCGATATCTTCTTTAAGGCTATATTGATGTGGAATGCGTATAGGGTCTTGCTCAATAAAAGTAGGGTCATTAAACTCCTCCGCTTTTTCGTTGAGAAAGTCCCGCATTTCTGCTAAAGCTAATATCATAATCTACAGTTGTTAAGGCAGGTCTTTTAGTTCTTCCATCAAAGTCGTAGCCTTGGCAGCATAACCATTTTTGCGTAACAACTGTAAATAGGTTTTAGCATAATTCTTATTTTTTTCCATATTGTAAGCCTGTTCTGCCCAGCTCAATGCTTTTTCCAATGCTTTTTCATCACTTACATTTTGCAGGAAAAGTTGAGCATGTTGATGCAGTTTTTGGGCATCATTTTTTGCAAATTTCTTAACGTATTTGTTGGTGGTTTTGATGGCCGTAGCTATATCATTACTCAGATAGGCATAATGAATATCTGCTAGGAGTTTAAATTCTTTATAAAAATCGGGAAGGGCAGCTTTCATTTGTTTTTTTGCTTCATCCACCAATTCCGGTCTCTGAAATTCAATCGCCTTTTCAACCGTTACGATGCAAGATTTGTGTACACGAGTCTTGAAAAGTTCCATTCCTTTGAGTTGAATAATTGCTTCTCGTTGTTCAATGAGTTTGTCAAATACACTACAATCTGCCTCGGTGGCAAAGTCGAAAAGGAACTCCAAGTTTTCTTCACTATCTAATTGATCCTGTGTACGGAGGTATTCATTTGCAATTTTTAAAGTAGGCTTGCTGCTTACTTTCAAGGCGTATGCATAAGCTCTTAAAAATTCAGGATCTCGGTTACCATTTTCATAGGCCTCTGAATAATCGCCACTCTTGTCGTATTTATTTAATGTCGCTTTACCTAAGGCAATAAGACGATCGGCAGGAAGAGCACCTTTGCTGAGGTTGACTACCTCTCCTTCTTCATCAATAAAAAGTAGGGTAGGATAAGCAGATATCTTGTATTTGGAGGCTAATTTAGGCCCTTCTCCTTTCTCCATATCCATTTTGAGGTTGATAAAATGCTTGTTGAAGAAGTCGCCTACCTCTTTTTGTGTGAAAACCTCCTTTGCCATACGCTTACAAGGGCCACACCAAGTAGCATAGGCATCCATAAAGATGATTTTATGCTCCTTTTTGGCTAATTCAATGGCTTCGTCAAAACTTCCATGAAAAAACTCAATACCCGATTGTGCCTGAATGGAACTGTTCATGCAAAATAGAAGTATCAGGCTGCTGATGGATAGTTGTTGTAAGATATTCATAGTCTTTATCTTGATTTCAGTGAATAATCATCTTAATAGGAGAACGAATTTGCTGCTGCATCCGTTATTTAAGGCGTTTAGTGCTTTGTATGTCATCAACTACAAGCTTCCTGCCAGTTCCTTTTCAACAAAAATACGATTTTTCAGGAGGATAGTTTGTAGAAATCATATTTTTAGATTTTCTTTAATGCTCTAGAACGGAGGAATTTAGTTCACTTTATAAATTTAAAAAATAAAAACCATGTCATTAAGTGACCGTATCAAAACAGCCTTGAAAGAGGCGATGAAAAACAAGGATGAGGCTCGTAAACGTACCATTCGTGCCATCAAAGCACAGCTTTTGTTGATGCAAACGGATGGTAGTGGTGCAGAGATTACGCCTGAGCGAGAGATGAAAATGTTGCAAACCATGGTTAAACAGCGAGAAGATTCTCTAGCGACCTACGAAGAGCAGGCGCGCGAAGAGCTTGCCAATATCGAGCGAGAGGAAATTGCCATCATCAAAGAATTTTTACCACAACAGTTGACCCCAGAGGAGTTGACGGCTGTTGTAAAAGCAATCATCGAAGAAACTGGAGCTTCCAGTATGAAAGATATGGGTAAAGTTATGGGAATTGCCTCCAAAAAACTATTGGGCAAGGCTGATGGTAAATCTATCTCAAGCAAGGTCAAAGAATTGCTGAGCTAAGCCTTATTTTGCCTTATGATATGCAATAAACCTCAGGAGGATCAAGCAAAAGCCTATGATCCTCCTATTTTTTTGATGAACATCTTATCTCAAATCTTGGACAATGCAGTATGCCGCCGCTATTTTAAAGGCCATTCAGGTTTTTGAGCAAACGGAGTTGGAAAGTGAGTTGGAGGCCGTACTAAGCTACCAAGCCTGTGGCGGAAATGCAGCTTTGGCTAAGGCCCTGTATTACTTTATCCCAATGGCTTATGCAAGAGTATTGTTACCAGAGGTCAATTTTCCTACGCATTACCAAAAAGAACTTCCTCAAGGGGTAGAAGCCAAAGCTTTGGCCGAAAATAGCCTTTATCAAGAGCTGGAGCAGATTGTAAACGCCAAGTTTCAGCAAGGTTTGTCTGAAGCGCAAATACTGGCGGTCTTAAAGCATAGTCCTGAGTTTAAAGCAGTCAATGAGGCCTTGCATGCAGGCAAGCTTTGGTCGGGCATTCAATTGCAATTGTTGAAAATATCGTAACTATTTAGCCCATGATCGCCGAACCCTATGCCAAAGGTCCCAAGGAGAAAGGTAACGGCTTGGTTAAATCGGGCTGCTAGGATCCTTTTGCTTCGCTCAGCTCCTTGTCTATGACGAGGAGTAAAGCATCCTACAGCCTAAAATTTTCGGATTCTTTCCCGAAGGGCTCAGTCTTCTTTTTGGCAAAAAAAGAAGACTGAGAGGATCGAAAATTGACAGCAGCCCAGCCTTAGCCTTTCTCCGAAGGAGTGGAAGAAGGCTAGGGCTGGAGAGCGTCAAGAAAAAATGAAAAGCTATCCAAAAGGAGCTTCCCATCTTTTCTGCATCATAAATGCTTTAACCTCCTCATAAGAAAGAGGGTAGAAATTATGGCAATCGACCCCTACATCAAAAGAGCGACGATTAGTTAGATCTTCCAAAGCTCGATGAGAATGCCATAAAGATGAAATGTACCCCAATGAGAGGCATTCCAGACTCGCATCGCATAGTGAAAAAGGACTAAGAGTTGTTGATTTTTATGAAAGTCGGCATCTTCCACTACTAATTCATGATAATCCTTAATCCACTCAAAGCGTCTATGACAAGCTAAGGCAGCTGTTTCATGATTGCCCTTGATGAGGTAGATTTTACCATTGAGTTGATCTAAAATCTTTCGTAATTTGCCCTGTGAGCAAAGCGCAACATCGCCCAAATGATAGACCTCGTCCTCTGGTCCTATTTTTTCATTCCAACGGGCGATCATGGTCTCATCCATTTGTTCAACAGAATCAAAAGGGCGATTGGAGTATTCTATGATTTTTTGGTGCCCGAAGTGCTGGTCTGAGGTGAAAAATAGCTTTTTCATTTTGATTACTTCAATCAAAATAGGGGGTAAAAAGTTCCGTCTTTACCGATATGTGAAAAAACGATTTCAGGAGGTACTACTGCAATAAATCAGACTGTCGTAAATAAAAAAAGCTCGTTCACGGATCGAGAACGAGCTTTTTGAGAAATCTATGTAAAATTAGATTACACGTACATTGACTGCAGATAGGCCTTTTGAACCTTCTTCTGTATCAAACTCTACGCGATCATCTTTATAAAGATCACTGTGACATCCATTGATATGAACGAAAACATCTTTTCCTCCATCTTCTGGAGTGATAAAACCATATCCTTTGGATTCATTGAAAAACTTAACGGTACCTTTATTCATTATAAGAAATTAAAATTATTAAAGTTGATAATAATATAAAAAAATATTGATTTTCAACTTTTTAAATATATGACATTGCTAAGGTACGTTTAATTATTCACAATAGAGCATCTTTTTACAATTAGCATAAAAATAAATCTTAATGTAGCTTTTATTCTTCGCTACTGTTTAAGAGCATGTTTAAATTTCTATCTACTTGTTAAATTCCAGT
>CAZOLU010000059.1:0-1610 GCA_964580485.1 uncultured Saprospiraceae bacterium
AATTGAGGCAGTTCAGAGTGATATAAGATTCTCTTTTCGTCTATCTGCGCTTTAGTTATTTTTAGTCCTTTTTGATACTGCCTCTCATCAATTCGGACGAAGACTTTTAGCCCTGTTTTGGTGCTTGTCTTCGCATAAATCTGTCTAACTTGTTGGTATGAAAAAAATATAACCCCATCAGCTTGTCGATGCATCTGACTAAACAGCCGGTGTTCTATTGGATTCCATTTTGAGCAATATGGTGGATAGTGTACGACTAAAATACGAATGCCAATATATTTGGCTACTCGCTGTAACTCTTTCTTGAAAGCATGATGACGATAACCATTTGCCCCACCACAATCGCAGTAAATTAACAAATGAGTGGCATCAGGATAATTATGAATACCATAGTTTTTCCACCACCTCCGGCTTTGCGCTGACGCTTATAATCCATATCCTCTATTGCGGTCGTGGCTAACTCTTTGCACCCTTTTATTATTGTTTTGCGGCAACAACCAAATACCTTTGCTATGTAACGCTGACTCCCTCTTCCTAGACCTTTGTATTCCAATGCCAAGAAATGCCGTCTTTGTTTTTCAGGAAGGCTCTTGTAGAACTTTTGTCTCAATAACAACTCTTCTTCACTGTATAATTTGTAGCTCGTCTAATTTTTTGCTATAAATATGCTACTTTTTTCGGTAGAATTTATTTTTAACCTTTCACTAAAGTAGTATTTTTTATCAAAATACCTAGTTTTAGAACAAAAAGAAGGTCAGCGGCTGAGCCGCTGACCTTTTGACCACACTATTATACACACCCAATTTAATCTTAGGGTTGAACCATCAAGCGTTCTGTACGCAGCCCTTTATCTGTAGTTACCTGAATTAAGTACAATCCAGCCGTAAAGCGGCTTAGATCAATACGCTCATTCACGCTGTTCAAACTATTCAACTGTTGTACCAACTGTCCTGTTGCATTGTAAATAGCAATATTCTGTATTTTAGCACCTTGAGTCTGTAATTGCACCTCATAGCGTGCAGGATTGGGGAAGATACTCAACTCATAATCTGCTTCAAGCTCCTCCATAGCAGTATTTAGAGCAACCGTCACTACACCAGTTTGGTTATTTGTACCTAATGTGCGATTGTCATTAGAAACTAAGCGAACATTGGTAATTTCCAAATTCATGGTTTGACTGCTATTGCTTCTGAGAATATCATCCCGAATAGTGAGGTTTAGCGTACCAATTTGACCAAAACCAGTGTTGTTGATACGATCTTTACGAGCTACGGCTACTTCAATTTGACCTGCCTGAGAGAAGTCATATTGGATATCCATCAAATCTGTACCCAACCAAGAGTTGACAAAGTCTACACTTACAGAACCCATATCTACCATTTCAGTATCGTAAGTGATGGTGAAAGCTACACCGTATACATCCGCAGCTACATCTGTTGCAGAACCCAAGTTGATCGGTAAGTTTAAACGATCGCCTTCATTCGCATTAACAGAAGCCACATAGAAAGGAATATTCCCTGCCTGTGAAGCACTGCTTCCTCCTCGTACATAAGACTGTCCATAATTTTGCTGTACTGCGGCTAGGTCATTTTGATCAATCAATCCATCTC
>CAZOLU010000059.1:1620-13778 GCA_964580485.1 uncultured Saprospiraceae bacterium
GTAGCCCAGCAATTGGGTTTGAGCTATTCCAATCCGTAGCCGCTTGTCCGATCCAATTGGTACTTGCATTGGCACGAGTAGGCCCCGACTCTCCATAAGCCAAAGCAATAGGCAATAAATCCCAGTTGTTGGCAGTGGTATTGTCGTCGGTATCGCCAGGCCAAACACAGCCTTGGGCAGTTCCAATGATGACCGTTACGGTATAAGTAGTGCCTGTAAATGGATCAGAAATATTTGCGATATAAGTTCCACTACACATACTATCTCGATAGATCGTAGGTCCATTCACATTTTGCTGAAATCCATCACTCCAATTCACCGTATAGCCATTAGCCATTGAATTTTGCACTACTAGGGTTGCTTCTCCACTACATACGGTACTATCACAAGCAGACCCCAGGGTTGTAACGCTTACATTGTTATTTCCATTAGCACTGCAGGGGCCATTCGTCCAGCTTTGCACGCCATACCAATATTCTGCCTCACAAGCATTAGCATAAGTAACTCCATCACATCCACATACGGGTTGATAAAGTGCAAAGCAACCTATAGTCGTATCAATCAAGGAACTGTCAATACAAGAGTTTCCACTGCCACTATTGCACCCTACTGCAACTGTATGGGTGTAAGCATTTTGAAGTGCATCATAAATCGTCATGCTATAGCTTGCACCAGGGCAAAGATCATTACGATAAGCTCCCACGGTACCATCATTCCACACTACCACATAAGGCATAGCTGCAGCATTTCCATTGGCTAAAGCGACGAAACCTAAGGCATATTCACCATCACAGCTATTACAAGTAGAAGCATCTAAAAGCATAGAATCTACCACCGTATAGTTGCTGTTGCTTCCACAAACGTTTGTAGTATCTGTAATAGTCACAGTAGCCATGCAGGTATCAGTTTGAGCGGGAGTATTTCCATCGCTCACTACTAAGTAAAAGCTATGTGTACCGATCATACTACAATCGAAGGTATAAGCCGAATGCGTATTTCCATTAGCATCCAACAACCACATTGCAGCGATTTGTGCAGGAGATGAACTTCCAGCATCTAACATACTTGGCGTTAGGACAGCATAGCCTCCTACCCCTGCTACATTATGCCCCAGATCCAAGCTAAGGTTTTGACAAACTGCTACAGGAGGGTTGCTACCACCACCATTACAAACATTATTTTGATCTACTACAAAGACATTGGTAACGCAAGTACTGCTTTGTCCAGAAGCAGAATCCATCACCACTAAAGTTACAGGAAGTCCCATAGGATTTAGATCAGCACAACCCAAGGTGATGCTATTGACATAATTATTGCCATCTAAGATGTAGGCCTGTCCTCCTGTAGAACCCGCATCAATATCCTGTACAGACACCGTAGCCACGCCATTAGGATTTAGATTTACGGTGTAAGCTCCTTGACAAAGCGCATTGGGTGTAGTTCCACTATTGCAAATCGGAGAAGCTACAACAGACACCATAGTAGTACAAACACTTTGGTTACCAGTAGTAGTATCTTCCACCACCAAAGCCACTGGAATCGTTTGCCCAGCAGATTGACAATCAAAGGTAATCAAGGAAGCCCAAGGTGCAGCAGCATAAGACAGATACATATAGTTCCCCCCAGTTGATCCATTATCAATATCCTGAGGACTCAGGGTAGCCACGCCATTAGGGTTGAGCTGAAGACTGTAATTATTTAAACACTGTGCATTTTGAGCATAAGCATTTTGGAATTGACTCCCCCCCCACCCAAAAAAGGTAGAAAGTAGCAATAGCATTATTTTTTTCAGATTCTGTTTCATATCTTATGAGATTTATGAGCTTTGGGATAATGTTAAATTTTGTTGTTTGTTAATGATCCGCGGTCTTAAATTTCCTTCACATTACAAAGGTGCAACATAATTCGGGGCAATACAAGAACTTTTTTAAGCATTTTTTACAATTAAAAATAAAAATAATATGTATATTAAGCTTTAAATCAATAACTTATTTGCCAAAAAACTACCTATTTTTTACAAAAAAAACGCTTTAAATAAAATAAAATTTGTAAAAATATGCAGGATAGCAAGCTCATCGCCCTATTAAAGCAGCTAGATCGCCGCGCCCAAGGGCGCTTTGCCGACTTTATTGCCTCGCCCTATTTCAACAAGCACTCGCAAGTTGCAGCATTAGGACAGTTGTTGCTTGCACAAGCCCCCAATTTTGATCACCCTCGAAAAATGCAAAAGGAGTATATTTTTAAAAGGCTTTACCCCAACAAAGCATACGATGATAATTTTTTAGCGAGTTTGATCTCCAAATTGCAGCAGTTACTTTATAAATTCCTATCCTTGGAATTGGAAGAAGATCAGGAGTTGAAGCAGGAAATCCTACAACTCAAAGCCTTACGACTCTACAAACTCCCCAAGCATTTTAAGTCGACCTACAAACGCTGTCAAAAGCTCATAGAAAAAAGCAGGCTTAGCACTGCCACTATGGCTAGAATCAAAGCTGATTTTTATTTTGAAGAAGATCGTTGGTTTTTGGAGCAAGGAGGGCGAAGCTATCATCCCGCCCTGCAAAAGTATTCCGATCAATTGGATCTAGCTTATTTTGTACAGAAGTTACAGCTAGCCTGCGATATGCTCAATAGAAATATTGTGATAGAGGCGAATTACCAGCCCAAAATGCTAGAAGAAGTGGAGCAAAAGCTAAATGAGGAAAAAGAACTAATTCAGGAGTATCCTGTTTTAAGGATGTATCGACTAATCCTTCAAATTTTGCGAGAGGAGGATGCGGAAACTGCTTATCAAGCTTTGCGTAGTGACATTCAGTTGCATTCGCAGCATTTGCACCAAGAAGAGCAACGACAACTCTATGATTATGCGCTCAACTACTGTGTTAAATGTATCAATGAAGGGGATAGTAGCTATTATGAGGAGGTGTTGTACCTCTACCGCTTGCTATTGGCTCGGGAGCTGATTTTTATTGATGGTTTTTTACCGGCTTGGGAATACAAGAATATTGTGACGGCAGCTTTGCGGACGGGGCGTTTTGCTTGGGTAGAGAGTTTTATTGAGGATTATAAGGAACGGCTGCGCCCAGTGATACGCGAGAATGCCTATTTGTATAATTTGGCGAGTTATTTTTATGCTGCTGGGCGGCAGCTACAAGCCTTGCAAGTCTTGCAAAATGTTGAGTTTACCGATCGCACCTACCACCTTGGTGCTAAGATCATACAGCTCAAGAGTTATTATGAATTGCAAGAATGGGAGGCCCTAGAAGCACTACTCGATGCGTTCAAGGCTTATCTAAGTCGACAAAAAGGGTTGAGTAGCTATCGCAAAAAAGCAAACAAGGGGCTGGTAGATTGCACTCGGCAGTTGATGCGTTTGACCATGCAAAAAGACTGGCTTTCCAGCACAAAATATCGAGAGAAATATCAGCAAGTAAAGCTAAAAATTAGCAAGTACCAACCCCTTGCCTCTAAGGAATGGCTAGATGAGCAGCTTGAACAGCTTCATAATGATTGATTTAGTTGTAATCAAATACCTGATTAAAGACCTTTTCACCCAACTCTTCCTCATCTAAAAACTCAAAGCCAGAGGGACCAAATTCATAACGTTGGATGCGTCCACCTGCAAAGTGGCGACCTTGCATCATCATAAAATCTGCAAGGTAAATTTCCAGCCGATTCTTGGCGGTCAAGCGTGCATTGAAATCCAGATAAGTAGCATCCATCGACTGGGGATCATTGCCAATACGCACTGATTTTTTCAGATTACCATCCTCATCTACAATAGCAACCACAAGTACGCCTTTTTCTTCCATCATATAGGCATCTCCTATAATTTGGTCATTTTCTTTCTCAAAATCTGTACGGAAGAATAGAGCATAATGATTAGCATCCAGCTTGGTTTTCAGGATAAAACGCCCTTTACTGGTAGTAGGTATTTGCTCCTCATCATCTATGGAGCGTTCTGCATAAGGCACATATTTGGAAAGGAAATCTACCTCATAATTATAGTGGTAATCTTGATAAAATTGTGCTAAGGTTTTGGGTCGATATTCTCTGCCTGGGCCAATTACTAAAGGAAATTTCTGGGCAGTGGGTAGTTGTTTTAATAGGGTTTTAAAGTCTTCAATCACAGTAGTTTTAGACTCTAGCTCTACGGGCAGCTCTTTGCCTTTACTTTTCCAGGTTCCTGTAATTTTTCCAGAAGTAGGATCATGTTTTAAGTTCAAATCTTCTTCATGATCATTTGTATAAATACGCACCTTCAAATCTAAGGTATTGCCGTTGAGCTCCCCTGAAAAGCTGATGCCAGCGCCTTTGGTAGATTGATAGCCATAGACCCCATGTATTTGTGCATCATCATCAAAACCTTCTATCTTGGCCACTTGCCCAAAGTGAAACCAGACCTTATGCTCCCCGATTGTTCCCGTATACCAATTTCCCGTTTGTAGGTTTTTCCGATATTCCGGAGTTTTGGGTTCAGGTTCCTCCTCCTTTTCTACTGTTTTAGATTTATCATCATTCAGATCTTCCACTTCTGTGTTATCCGTAGTAACATTGGAGCTGTCGGCACTGCCCCCGCAAGCAATAAGTAGAAATAGTGCTCCTATTGCTAAAAAATTAAGTATAAGCTTCATGTTGCATGAGTTTAATGGGTGTATAGAATACTCAAAGCTAAAAAATCTTTTCAATTCTGTTAATAAAGATTATATTTCCTCCTCAAAAATTAATTAAATCTATGCAGTTACTTCAGTTTGTTGGTATCCTTTTCAGGATCTATGTTATATTTGGACTTAGCACCCATCTCTTAGCGCAAGATGTGGTAGAAGAAAGTCAGTTGATTGTTAATCAATATTATAGTTTAGATGATGTAGACCGAAAAACCCGTTCTACGCATTTTAAAATTCCTATTCCGACGGATTTCTTAGCTAAATTTGAGCGAATTGATGCTATGTTTATCTCTAGCTGGGTAGCAATCACCCCAGAAGCAAGTGAAAGCTATAACACACAGTCCGCAGCCTTAGATCCCCCTTTGGAAGAAGGCATTTTGTATTATGCTAATGGACATCCTGAATATTTTCGATATGAGCGTGAGCAAACCGGCTTTGGAGTAGAGTTGATATTGACCGACCGAGCAGACAGTATGAAATGCATTCAACGTTATCGAAGAAAGAAGATTCGCCCCGCAGGGTTTTGGTCCTGTGTATTGTATCGTCAGAATAGCACCAGTCCTACCCTATTTCATTATCGCTATCCTTTGAGTCGAGCACTATATATTCAGGAGCCCAAAACAATTTATGCTTATTTAAGAAGCAGTGATAAAATAACTCCTTTAGAACTAGAGCTAAAGATGGTATTGACGATCAAAGGCGTCTTAAAACCCAAGAATTAGGATGGATAAGGATTATTCTAGTAATACTGTAGCTTAAAAATGAGCTTTGATTCCACAATCATAGAAAACGAGAGCATTGAGACCAAATTTAATCCCCTCCCCTTTTTCATTCTTTTTTACAGGGGCTAAAGCCCCTGACTTTTAGCCATTAGATTACACAATTTATATACCACTCTAGCCCCTACATTGCCATCCCATTCTGAAGCACTACCCACTTCACAGAGATCAAAACCAATGATGGTTCTTCCTGAAGCTACCACTTGCTTGAGCAGATAAAAAGCCTGAGGTATATCGAGTCCTCCGGGAACAGGCGTACCTGTATTTGGGCAAAGATTAGGATTTAGGCCATCAATATCAAAACTGATATAGACCTTCTGGGGTAATTGTCGTACAAGCGACTGGCAGATTTCATGATAGCTTGCTCCTCTAAAAATCGCCTCTTGCATATCCTGATCAAATAAGGTTTCTATTCGATCAGCATTGTTTTCGATATAGTCGACTTCTTCTTGACAATAATCTCGTATACCTACCTGTACAAGTTTACTAACGGCAGGGATTTCCTCCAACACATTGTAAAAAATAGAAGCATGTGAATATTGAAAATCCTCATAAGCTTTGCGCAAATCACAGTGCGCATCAATTTGTAAAATCCCAAAATCTTGGTGCTTTTGTGCCAAGGCTTTGAGATAACCCAATGGGCAGGAATGCTCGCCGCCAACAAGCCCTATCCATTTGCCTTCATGGAGTAATTTCAGACATTGCGTTTCGACCCATTGGTTGAGTTTTTGTGAGTTTTGGTTGACCTGCTCGACGAGTGTGGGGCTGCTGCGCAGGCCTGCTTCGAGATGATCGATATGCGCTTTGGCCAGGTTCCGGGTAGTTTCACTGAGTGCTTCGATCATCGGGTCTGAAGCTCGCATGTAAATCCCAACTTTATAGGCCTCTGGAAGGTCTGCGTCATAGAGGTCAAGCTGATAGCTGGCTTCCAAAATATTGGCAGGGCCCTGAGCTGTACCTGCGGCATAAGATACGGTGGCTTCCCAAGGCACAGGTTGCAATACAATGCGTGCATCTTGCTCTTGGTAGGGTAGTCCTATAAAATTGCCGTTTTTAACCGCATAAGCACTGGGATCAAAGTCTTTTTCCATAGGTGTTTTTTGAATAGTTTAAGCTAAAAAAAGCCGTTTCAAGCATAAATATAGTTTCAAAATTCAGTTTAATTGACATATAAAACTGTACACCAATTAAAATTCAATCGATTTTGCTGAATCCTAAAGGATACAGCTTTATAAATTGACAAAGATAGATAAAAAACATATAGCTAGTTTTTTTTTACAGTACCAAAACTGCTGCCTTATGCTGCCCTCCGTCTTTTTCTATTACGCCATGCCATAAGCATTAGCCCCAGAGCCACAACACCCAGGGCGACTAAGCCCCAAAGCCAAGCCCCACCAATTTGCCTACTGGCTACTTTGATGGGTGTAGTATTCCCCATCTGAATGAAAGCTGCCCAAAAAGCAGGATGTGCAGCAATGTCTGTTTGAGAAGCTGCAAGCTTAATATATTCAAGTTTTGCCTGTTGTAGTGCCTCTGCTTTATCTAGACCTTGCTCTAGCTGAGCATAAAAGTTTTGCATAATTATAGCGGTACTTGCGTCATGCACCTGCCAGAGCGAAACTACTAAAGCAGGTGTTCCTGCATACATAAAAGCGCGTGCTAGACTAGCAATACCATTGCCTCGCTCAAAGCGACCATAGCCTGTTTCACAAGCAGATAAAACCACTAAATTGGCATTCAAATCCATTTTAGAAATTTCATAAGCTTGCAAGAAGTTATTCTCTAAGCTATCGGCATCTTCAGTAAAAGCTAGTGAAGACAAAATAGGTTCTGTTTCATTGAGCAAACCATGCATAGCTAGGTGAATGATTGAATAATTTCCTGCCTTTGCCTTAAAGTTGCGCTCTGATGCTGAGTTATCAAAAGCAAAATATCCACGATATCGCTTGGCCAACTGCTCTACTTCTACCCGCGCAGCAGGCAGTGCTTGCAAATGATCCCGCATATTTCGATACAATGGAAGACGATTTACTCCTCGGGCATTCCCTTTGGCTTCTGTATAGTTTGCCGCAGCCGCAAATATTTCGGTATTTTTGGTCTTGATTACTCTTTTGGTATTTTCCTGCCAAAGATTCGCAGAATAATCATAGCTAATGGCAAAATCATTCAGCAAATAGTGTAAACTTCCAAAATCGACTTGTTTTTCGTTTTTGGGTCTTTCCACCAAAAACACTTCAAAAGGCAAGTGCCCTAATTCACGATCAGGAATAATTAGAAGATGCCTTTTCCCTTCTAAGAATTTTTTTACAGGTGCTATGGTTTGTTGATAAAACCAATGGGCTTTTTCTACGTACAAATGCTGCTGCTTTCCGTTTGACTTGATCACTGCGGCGTAATCACTTAAAATATGATGAAATTCCCTAATCTGAGCTTTCAGTTCATCCCGTTGAAGAGGGTGGCGCAATACCTCTATACGCTCTTGGTCGATATAAAAAATATACAAGTGCTGAGTGCTAAGGGTATATTCTAGTACTGCCATATCTCCTTTTAAATCAGCTTGTAAAGTCTCGAGTTCTAGACGTTTATTTTCATATTTAAACTGGGCATATTTAGGATAGTTTTTTTTGATTTGTTCCTGAAATTGACGTGCCTCGATGTTTTTATCATTAAGTAGCTGACGCAACTTTTCCTGTGTCTTTGGGTCAGGACTTTCTAAAATTTTAGCCTGTATTTGATCCAAACTAGCATTCAAAGCCTTTTCTTTTTTTATCAAAGAGTCAGGGATTCCGCCAAAATTATAGGCACGTTGACTTTGTGTAGCTTCTAATAATAAACTGGCCTTGTCCTGTTCTGCCAATAAAAAAGCCTTTTCAGGATTCTTATCTAGATCGATTACACTTAGGTTATAATCAATCCATAGTCCTAATCGAGCAGCTATCCTTAACTTATCCTCTTCCTTATGAAACTCATTTTTGGCTCTTTCTATCAAACGTAATGCTAAATTAGCAATAATAATTTTAGTAGATTGATCCTCTGGACGGTCTTCGCGCAACAAATAGGTATATTCTGAGAGAAAATATAGTAAATTATCAAAATGTTCATAATTCAACTGCCCTACATTATAAATACTGTCAGCCCAGCTACTGTTGAGTTCTGTCCCTAAATTCAAACCAACAGATCTGTTGATGGCTTCATGCAAATAGCGATAGGCTTCTGAATAATTCTTGCTAAGTCGAGCTAAGTTAGCTAAGTGATAAAGTGTGAAGGTATAGTTATAGTGATTCTTACCAAAAACCCTTTCCGTCAGCTCCAAAGATTCTTTGAGATGTTTTTCAGCGGCTTCATAACGTTTCATTTTAACATAGGCACCACCTAGACTTCTTAAACTAGACGCATACTTATCCTCGTTGCCAACTTTTTTGTTAATATTTATAGCCGTTTTATAAATACGCTCAGCTTGAGTCAAATCGCCAAGAAATTCGTATGTACTTGCCAAATTAATTAAAATAGCTCCGTAAGTATCGTTTTGTTCACCTAAGAGTTCTTTAGCTAGGGGTTCAGCCTCCTCAAATAACTTTAGAGCCTCCTTATGTCGGTGCATATTCTTATAAAGGTTGCCCAGATTATTCAAGTTCATGATATAGTAAAGTCCCTTTATTTCTTTTAGGGTCTCCAATAGACTAATATAGATTTGTTCTGCCTGCTGCTCTTGGCCCATAGCTTCATAGAGGCTGCCTAAATTACCAGTCATGATATAATATAAGGGTGTATTGGTTTGGTTACTTTTCTCCAAGAGTGCTTTAACTTCCAAATAATAATACTCTGCTTCTTCCAGTTGTCCCATACGTTCTAGAAGCAATGAAAGATTTTGCACCCCCGCAGCATAATATGCATGATCCTTACCAGCGGCTTGCTCAATGAGCAAACAAACCTCTTTGAATAAATCTATTGCAGCTTTGTAATTGCCTTTTTGATAATAGAGAGTAGCTAAAGTGTTGAGTGACGAAGCATACTCTATATGGCTTTTGCCCAATTTTTTCTCAGCATATTCCAGCGTCTGAGTAGTTGTCGTTTCTGCTTGTTTGAAGTCTCCCGTTACGGTTTGCAGGTAGCCCAAAGCGTTCATCATCACCACGGTCATAGAGTCATTTTTTTCTTTTTTAGCTCTTTCTAGTCCCTTTTGAGCAACTTCAAAACCAGCTGTCAGATCTCCAGCCATTAGAACAGCTTGAAATAAGCTATCAATTTCATGATAAGTCATTTTATCCACATCCTGAGCCTTAACAGTACTCAGAATAGAAAAACAAAGAGTAACTAAGAGAATAAGCATAATATCGATTTTAGATAAAAAAATTTACTGTATAAGTTGAGCCTGAGCAGATGGCTACTTAAAGGTTTATAATAGTCTAGATTGTCTTTTTAGAACTTGCCAAATGATGAGTACAATGACCAAGAGGACGGCTGTGCCGCCCAACCACCACCAAGTCTTGTGATACTTGCTTCTTAGAGCAATAGGACTTGTATCTCCTAGCTGAATGAAAGGAGCCCAAAAAGCGGGGTGCTGAACCATAGGGTGCGCCTGAGTAGTCTGCTCTAAATATTGCAATTTGGCTTGCTGCAAGGCGACTGCTTTATTTTGACCATCTGCTAAATTAGCATAGTAATTTTGCATAATCATCTTGGTACTGGCATCATTCACCTGCCAAAGCGAAACCACTAGCGAAGGCACTCCTGCATACATAAAGGATCGTGCTAAGCTAGCAATGCCATTTCCTCGCTCAAAGCGCCCATAGCCTGTTTCACAGGCAGAAAGCACCACCAACTGTGCTTTAATATTCATTTGGGTCAACTCATAAGCATGTACAAAATTATCCTCTATACTATCTCCATTTTCGGTGAATGCCAAAGAAGAAGCAAAGGGGTTTTCGATATCTACCAAACCATGCATAGCGAGATGAATGATGTTGTAGTCGTTTAGTGTACTTGTTTTGAATTGACGTTCATTCGCAGCATCACCTAAAAAGAACTCTCCCCAATAAGCAGCTTGCAAAGCTTCCAATTCCGCCTTTGCTCCAGGGAGATCCTCTAAGCCATTCCGTAAATTTTGAATAGGACCAGAGCGATTTGTGGATAATCCACTCTTGTTGTAGGAAGCTGCAAAACCCAGAATTTTGGCAGTATTAGCCGCCTCTTTTTTCTGTTGCAATCTGTTTTGCAGCCATAATGAAGCCGAATAGCTATAACTGATGGCAAAGTCTTTCATAAGATAGGCTAAACTTCCATAATCGAGCTTAGTCGTATCAGCAGCTTGACGCAAAAGCACCTCAAAAGGGATGAAATTGAATTCTTTACTAGGGATAAAGATAATCTTTTTAGCCTGAACACCTTCCAACAATTCATCCAGACGAAGGATGTCTTTGTAAAAGCGATAACTCAAATCTACAAACTCTTTATAATGTTCTTGAAGATTGGCTTTAAGTGCTGTGAGGTCTGTTAAATTGGTTCTAAGGTAGCTGAGTAGCCGATCCCATTTGTAAGCAGCATTTTCTGGCTGATATTCAAAGGCATGAAACTTTAGCTCATCTTTAGCAATTCTTAAACAAGTAAAGCTATTTCCATTTACATAATATTCTATAATGATGGTTTCCTCATCGAGCTCGGCCTGAATATCCTTGAGTTGATATGGACTAGGTTCATACTTTAAGTTGTAATATTCGGGAGCTTCCTTTTTTAGTTTTTTTATAAAAACATCATATTCTGCTCGATATTGAATGAGTTGCTTTTCCAAATCTTTTTGAAGCATTTTATCGTTCAGTCTTGCGGCATCTAAGATGGCCTTTTCAAGATCTCCCAAGTTTTGCTTCATTCTAGCTTCCTGTTTCAAAATATCTTTAGTAACCCCTCCCAAAACTCCATATTCCGAAGTTTTTAGGTTTTGTAAAAGCTGAGTGCTTTTATTCAACTCCATGATACGAAAGATATCTTCTTCATTAAAAGCATCGTCTAATAGCAAATCCCCTTTTACGTAAGGCTTAAATAGATTATTTGCATAAAGTCCGACACTTCTATAATATACATCAAGTGCATCATCCGAAAGTCGTTTTTTCATTATAAATAAAAGTCCTTCCCATTCCTTATACCATTGATTCCTAAGTGATAAGAGTTTGGGATCATCTTTCGCAGCCTTACCCAAGTTGCGACAAATTAAACGGATGCTACGTTGCGCCAGGAAATAATCCAGACAGATTAAATCATCTTCCAATATATGGATGACTTGATCCTCTGTAATCGTATCTACTTGTGGTAAAAGGCTCGCCAAACTTTTCAGATAGGTAATGCGTGCTTTAGCAGGGTCTTCCTTTTCGTAAATTGTTCCTAAATTCCGATACATTACGGCCAAATGCTTACTCTTTTTGAGTCCTATTTTCTGGCTTAATGCAATAGCTTTCTGACTATAAGCAACGGCTTTTTGGTATCGTTTTTTTCGATATTCAAGTTTTTCCTCCTCCGTATAGTTTTTAGGCGATCCTCCATCTCGGTAATAAGCCGCAAGGTTGACATAATGCACAAGCAGATCAACACTTTCTCCATAGTGTTTAAGATAATAGGGTGTAAGTTTTTCTGCTAATTCAAGCATTTTATCTTTTTGCTTGCCTAGATAATATACCTCTATCTGAGCAGCCCAAAAGCTTAGTAGTTTTTTACTGTAAGT
>CAZOLU010000060.1:0-12174 GCA_964580485.1 uncultured Saprospiraceae bacterium
GTTTGTTTGAGTGATTTTTTTTTTTAATCATTACTAATAGTAGTCAAACATCTTATATCAACAGTAATGGAATACTGGATAAAAACTATTCGGATCACCTTCCCATAAAATTCTCATTGAACTTGAAATAATATCAACCTTATGGCAAATCAAAATAACAAAAGTCTCTGGCCATATTTTGGAGATCCTTGAATAGAAACACCTAAAAAGATCTTAGAAAAACAGGATAAATTCCTTAGTGAACAAACTAAAAACATTCTTGCAGTGGAAGTGAGTTCTACTCCGCTCGAAGATGACCAAGGTAAAATTACTCATCATTTCGATATTCTAGCACCAGCCCTAAATAATTATAAATATCGATTGCTGTCTATTACACATGCTCTCGATTTCTACCCACTTGATGTAACTTATAAAGGCAGTTATCAAAGAGTGCGGGATGAGGAGCAATTTGTAAAAAGATTACATAGTATTTTTAACGACGAGCACAGCATTAGAATCATAAAATCCTTGATTGCACAAAGTAAATAAGTTGCGGTAGAGGCATTTTATTCTAATAGTCTTTGTATAAAGAGGAGAAGCAATAAAAAAGCAGAAATCAACAACACTCCAACTATTCCTAGCCAAAACATTTGTTGATTTCTGCTCTACCGATCCGTTTCAGAGATGCGGTGTGTTATTTCATATCTCGAACGATATACATCACCTCATCTAAATAAGCGTCTTTTTGAAGGGCTTTATGCCAATTTTTCATACTTTCGGCTCTTAGGGTATCCGAAGCAAGTTCATCCATATCTACGGTCAAAGAGCGAATCATCATCTCATCAATAGTAGGATTCATATCATTGTATTTTTCAGCTTCCTGATCCAATCGCTCTTGATAAGCTGTATAGGCATCCAGATTTAGAGGATACACCGATTCATCTTGGCGATTTTTCAACCAATGTGCATTTTCGTCGATCAGCTGAAAGGTTTTGCTCTTAGACACACGCTTTTCTGAACGTCGTTTAATCTTATCCAAATTAGGCAAATCATTACTCCTTCTGTAGCTAGCCTTATCAATAGCACTCCACTCCATAGGATAGTCCTCATCCTTTTCACCAACTGTCATATAACTATAAGCCCCTGGTAAAATAATATCTGGAGTTACTCCTCTGAGCTGAGTAGATCCCCCATCGATGCGGTAAAATTTTTGGATGGTAATTTTGATACTTCCCAGTTCTCCAAATTTTTTATATCGCTCTGGTACAATAGCATCTAAGGGGAAAAAGCGTTGTACCGTTCCCTTTCCGAAAGTTGTGGGAGATGTTCCTACCACAATAGCCCGACCATAATCCTGCAAGGCTGCTGCCATAATTTCAGAAGCCGAAGCAGAATAGGCATTCACCATAATCACCAAAGGTCCATCATAAAGCACCCCACGCTCCTGATCTTCCAACACATAAGGGCGGCTGTTGCGACTTTTTACCTGCACAATAGGTCCTCTATCAATGAACAAGCCACTCATAGAAACCACATCGCTCAAAGAACCACCCCCATTGAAACGAAGGTCGATTACAATACCATCAACATCCTCTTCAATCAACTTCTCAACCTCACGGCGCACATCTTTAGAACAACGGCGACCATTAGGATCTTGAAAATCGGCATAAAAGCTACGAAGATCAATGAGTCCTACCTTTGATTTTGTTTTCTTGTGTTCGATGATAGCGGACTTGGCATAGCTTTCTTCCAAAACCACCACATCACGTACAATAGGAATCACCTTTACCTCACCACTTGTTTTTTTAACTGTTAGGCGAACTTCCGTCCCCTTCTTTCCACGAATAAGCGGGAGTACATCATTGATACGCATATCTACCACATCTACGGGATCTTCCTCACCTTGGGCAACTTTAATAATTTTATCATTTACTTCCAACTCACCTTGTCGCCAAGAAGCAGAACCTGGAACGATATTCACCACTTTGATATAGCCATCTTCCTCACGCAGTTGCGCCCCAATTCCTTCCAATTTACCCGACA
The DNA here is from genome assembly GCA_964580485.1 of uncultured Saprospiraceae bacterium. Classification (GTDB taxonomy): domain Bacteria; phylum Bacteroidota; class Bacteroidia; order Chitinophagales; family Saprospiraceae; genus Saprospira. The sequence goes on from CAZOLU010000060.1 coordinate 2,023, forward strand.
TACGGATGTTGAAGTTTTCTTTTTCTAGGGGTGGGAAATAACCAGAATGCGGCTCATGAGCATTGGTAAAGGTATTGACATACACTGCAATGCGGTCGTCTCTGGTATCTTGTTCAATATTGCGAGCCCAATTGTTGTAATTTTTGAGCAAACGCTCTCGCTCTGCCTTTTCAATTTCCTCAAAGGTCTTAATTTCAAAATCTTCGTCCCCTTTCTCCTGGGCTTTTTTCTGGTTTTCCAACTTATCCTGCACCCGACTGAGCACCTGTAGTTTGAGATACTTGCGCCAACGCTCCCGCAATTCTTGTTCATTATCCACATAATCTACTTTTTCCCCATCAGTTTCAAAGCTTTCTTCTATGCTAAAATCAAAGGGTTCTGCCAAAATTTCTTCATAGAACGTCTTAACCGATTTGAAACGCTCATCAAAAGTGCTAGAAACCAAATCAAAAAAGGAAAAGTCGCCCTCTAGCGCAGCATCATCCAACTGAGTTCTAAAACTAGCAAACTTTTCTACATCTCCTTTTAGAAAAAAGCGTTTATTGAGATCCAACCTTTTGAGATAAAGATCATAAACCTTTTTGGAAAATTCATCGTTGATCTCTTCTGGAGCATAATGATTGTATTTCAAACTCTGTAAAACGACTTCCATGAGTAGCTGCTCCTTGTTGGTTAAATCTCCACTAAACTGTGGGCGGTCTTGATGTTGCCAACGAAAAGCGATAAATACTGAACAGGCGGCAACAAGTATTAATATTTTACGAAACATATTGTAAATTTATTGATGGTGTTTGTGATAGCTGATCTTGTGTAGAATGGTTAAATTATGATACTACGGTTAATAAGGTATACTATACTATGCGATTATCATACCACAATAAGTACCTTTTCGATACGATTTGTTGCTATTTAACAGACTTTAACAAGCGACTTTCTACGAATCTAAGCTATATGGAGATTAAAAATAATAAAAAAAACGACTTTGCTCAAATAATTTTGAAAGAGTGGTACATAGAATCAAAGTGCTTAAAATGCATAAGTTGTCAAAAAAAATTAGCATATTTGTAAACAGAATCTTGTAAGACTAAGTTTAGCAAATTGACCTAAATAAATAAGTATGATTCTTTATAATGTGACTGTCAAAATTGATCTAGACGTACATGATGACTGGTTGAACTGGATGCAAAATAAACATATTCCAGATTTAATGCAAACGGGCTTATTTGAGCGACACCACATGGCAAAAGTGCTTTTACAAGATGAGTCTGATGGTATAACTTATGCGGTTCAGTATGCCTGCAAGGATATGAGCACCTTACAATTGTATATGGCTCAACATGCTCCAGCACTGCAAGCAGAACACCAGGCACGTTATCAGGACAAATTTGTTGCATTCCGAACTATTTTAGAAGAGATATAAAACTAATAATTATGGCTGTTTTAAATATTCCAGAACAAAATTATAGTACAAATAATCCTAAAGAAATCAAGGCCTTTTTGAATGCCCGAGCTATATTTTTTGACCAATGGGAAGCTGCTGTTGAATTCTCAGATGATGCAGATCAAGAGACTATTTTATCAGCTTATGCTCATGCACTAAATCCTTATATGGAATCTAATGGGTACAAAACTGCCGATGTTATCAGTATCAATGCGAGTACCCCTAACTATGATGCGGTTAGAGCCAAATTTTTGAGCGAGCACACCCATACCGAAGATGAGGTACGCTTTTTTGTAGATGGGGAAGGCTTGTTTTGGTTTAATTTAGAAGATGAAAAAACTCCTGTTTTCAATGTACTTTGTCAGGCGGGAGATCTTATCTCTGTTCCAGCCAACACCAAACACTGGTTTGATGCTGGAGAAAGTAATCCTTTTGTAAAAGCCATTCGTATTTTTATTGATACAGAGGGCTGGGTACCACACTATACTGGCTCTGACCTTGCCGAGCAGTTTTTGGCCAACTAAATACTAGATTGGGTTTTATCCTTTAATCCACAAATTATAATAAGTAATATACAACATGAACTTATCACTTATCTTATTTGGAGCACTCGCCTTTGTTGCTGGAGCACTCTCCGCCTCAAATGTAGTGGTTGAAAAAATGCCTAATGCCAAAGATTTGATAGCCAAGCTAGTACCCTATCAAGCAATGATTGGCATTGCCGCCTTCCTTTTTGGGGTATTCAAACTTTTTGATATTGGTCGTATGCCTGAGCCATACAGTACCAAGGCTGTATTTTTTGTCTGTGTGGCCTCTTGTTTAGTGGTTGGCTTTCTCCTAGGCTTTCCTATGATTCAGAAATTCATAGCAGAAGACGAAGATACCAAAGAAAAAGTAGAAGGGGTTCGAAAAAAGCTCTCCCCCTACCAAGTAGCAGGAGGACTAGTTGCTTTAGGAACGGGGACTTATCTCATTCTAATGGGTCTATTCTAATGGAAGTAAATAGCAATGAATTATTAGATCAACTAGAACATTTACTAGGGCGCCTTACAGAAATTGTAGAGCGAGAATTTCTTCCTTTGTCAGAGCAACAACTCAATTGGAAGCCATCCCCCAAACGCTGGAGTATTGCAGAATGTTTACAACATTTGAATATCATCAGTAATGCTTACAGCCCATTATTTATGCAGCAAATCGAACTCGGTGTACAAAAAGGCTACAAAGCCCGCCCTAAGTTCCGATTCAAATTCATGGGGAATTATGCAGTGCGTTCGGTACAACTACAAGAAGATAATCGACTACGCAATAAAATAAAGTCGCCCAAAGCATACAATCCAGAATCTAGTAGCTCCTTATTAAATGCCAAGGAAGTGCTCAGCAACTATCTAGAGTACCAAGAAGAAATGCTTGGTTTTGTAGCGGCATCCAGAGCCGTAGATCTTAGTCGAGTTCGTATTCCTATTGCTATTTTCAAAATTATAAAATTTCGCTTAGGAGATATGTTGCGTTTTGTCATTTATCACAACGAAAGACATATCGTTCAAGCCCAAAAAGTGCGGACAGAGGCACAATTTCCTAGAGTATAATATGGCAAAACATCCTAGAGACACCTACCTAACGGTTTATGGGCGTAAACCCGTTTTAGAATTGCTATCCCAAAAGGAAGCTTTACAAATCGCCAAGGTATTGATTGCACAGAAAGCCAAAGGTGGAATTATTAAAGAGATTATCATAGCTTGTGAAAAAGCGGGAATTCCCTATCGAAGGGTATCAGCTACAGAAGTATCTCGAATTTCCAAGCACCCCAAGCAGGATCAGGGCGTGGTGGCGGATGTTATTGCTACAGGAATGGATCATGCTGCTCGCTACTTTGCCCAAGCTCCTCAGCAGCCCGACTATTGGCTGGCCTTAGATGGGGTAACGACTCCTGCCAATGTGGGATTGATTATTCGCTCAGCAACGGCTCTAGGCATGGGGGTGCTGCTGCCGCTGCGCGGCAGCTCTAAAATCAACCCCTTGGTAATCAAAGCCAGCGCAGGCACCGTATTCCGAAGCCGTCTACTCAAATGCAAAGACTTGCAAGAAGCACTACCCCTTGCCAAGGCGGCCAATTATACGATTTACGGCCTTGCAGGTGAAGAAGGACAGCCTATTGCCTCCCAACAATTCAAAAAGCATGCTATCTTTGTTATGGGAAATGAAAGCAGAGGGGTAGATGAACAGCTTCGCCCTCTTATTGATGCCTGGCTCACAATCCCTATGCAAGCAGGAGTTGAATCGCTAAACGTTGCATGTGCTGCTACGATTGTGGCATACGAAGTTGCTCGTCAAAAGTTATAAATCAAAAATCATGTATCCATATATTTTGATCCTCTCGCTTGGTCTAAGCTGCCTCTTGGGTGCTTGTGTGAGTAAAAAAAAATACCGTGCTATTAAAACTCAGCAAGACGCCTTAGCCCTCCAATTAGATAGCACTCGCCACCAACTGGCAGAGGCCTTGCGCCATCGGAAAAAGAATGAGGTTGAGACTTCTGCTACTACTAGCGACTTGAGCAATCGCATACAAAATCTAGAAAGAGAAAACCAGCAGATTAAACCAGCTTTAGCTGCTGCTCAACAACAAATCCTTCTATTAGAAGATAGTATGCTACAAACCCAAAAAGCCTTTGATCTTATTCAGCAAGAATGGGGTGCTGTAGCACAGGCAAAAGCCATTGCGGAAACAAAAGCTAGGGCTTTGCAAAGCCTACTTTCCGATTCTCTAGAAATATGGGATAGCTTAGGACTCGAAATTGTACAGGTGGAGGATTTTGTTTGTTTGGATATTAGCCACCAGCTACTCTTTGGCAGAGGATATTATTTTACAGCTCAAGGCAAAAAGTTTTTAAGGCAACTTGTGCCCTTGTTAGAAAATCAAAGAGAGTTTAGAGTGGTGGTGCAAGCTGCGGTTAAAGGAAGTCCCGGGGGCAGTACCATCGAAGCTAGTAGCAAAAGAGCCGCTACCGTAGCTAAGTTCTTAAATAACATTGGATTATCTACCGAAAGAATTATAGCACAAGGAATGGGCCTTTGGCGAAATATTCAAAAAAAAGAGCAGCCTCCTATTAGTATTGTTCTCATCCCTCTTAGAAATCCAGCCTATCGTGAATTTTGATAAATTCCAGCAACTTAGCAAGGTTTTTGTTAGCCTAGACAAAGATAATTCTTATTTTTGTTAAGATTTTCCAATTACCATTCATCTCATAAACTATACTTATTATGTTGCGAACCTACTACATCTACTTTTTTTTATTACTCTTTGCCGGAGGACTCAGCTCTTGTGTCTCGAGTCGTCGTTACCAAGAAGAGGTAAGTGCCAAAAATAATGCTAAAGCAGAGGCTGCAAAAGCTGAAGAAGCCCGATTGACTGCCGAGAAGCAAATGAAAGAAACTCAGGAGAAGCTTGATGATGTCGAAGCTGATTTGGCAGAACTGAAAGCGGATCACAAATTACTGCAAGAACGCTACAATCAACAACAGCGTTTAAACAAAGACTTACAAGATTCCTACGATAAATTATTGGCATTAAACGAAAAACTAAAAGAGGAAGCCGCTTCTAAAAAACGTGAACTTTCCGAAGAGTTGAGTATCAAACGCCGTGAACTAGAGCGAAAAGAGCGCGAATTGCGTGAAGCTCAGGCCAAACTAGACCGTGACCGTGCCGAATTGGAAAAAACCCGTGCTGAATTGGCAGGTAAAAATGCTAGTATTGGGGAATTAGAAGGCGACTTGGCTAAAAAAATGAAGCAGATTGAAGATCTTCAAAAGAAATTGGCTGAGCGTGATGCCAAAACCAAAGAGTTGAGAGAAAAGCTATTGGCTGCCTTGAAGGTATTTAAGGATGCAGGTGATTTGGATGTAGAAATCCGCGATGGAAAGGTATATGTATCTCTAAGCCAAAAACTACTCTTCAAATCAGGTAGCTCTCGGGTGAACCCTGATGGCCTGAAAGCTTTGACCAAATTGGCAGAAGTTTTGAAAAAGAATAAGGATCTAGCTATTTTGGTAGAAGGACATACCGATTCGGATGGGGATGCTAAATCTAACTGGACCTTGAGTTCTGAGCGAGCCCTAGCCGTAACCCAACAACTGATCGAAGATGAGGTTGACCCTGCTCGAATTACCGCAGCTGGTCGTGGCGAGCATTCTCCCAAAGCTTCTAACGAAACTTCCGAAGGTAAGGCTAAAAACCGTCGTACCGAAATTATCCTTGAGCCTCAACTGGATGAGATTATGGGTATTTTGAATGAGTAATTCCCTTACTGTAAAATAGTTATAAAAAACTGTTTGTTCCTTTCTTAAAACAAACAGTTTTTTTTATATTAACTTTCAGCAGTGCTTGAAACGCAACCAGAAGACTACTCAACCCTTGATTCCATGAAAAAAATTAAAACAATTGTATCTCCACTAGCAAAAATTTCATTATTAGAAAATGGTCTCGTATTCTCAGATTTTACGGAAAAAATATTAGAGGATGTTTCTCTTATGGAAGAACAGGTTAGGCTGGTGCGAGCGCATTTTGGGTCCGGTTTATATATGATATCTGACCTTAGTCGTACCAAACGGGTGAGTAATGCTATGCGCAAATATTGTGCATCTGAGGAAGCTCTAAGTGATTTACATCGTTCGGCATTGATAGTAGGATCAGGGGTGTCCCGCATAGCAGGTAATCTGTACTTAACATTCAACAAACCAGTAATCCCTATCAAGCTATTTACGGATTTCGAAAAGGCACAGGCTTGGCTCTTGGAGGAGCAAGAACAACTCAAATCAAAAGAAAGATAAAGCAACTCCTTTCAATAAAAGCCACTGTAAGTTTGAACAATTCAGACTTGCAGTGGCTTTTATGATTGTAAAAAACATATACAACTATGAACTACCAATATTTTAAGGAAGAAAATGATTCCCTAAAAGCAAACTTTAAATTCAAAAACTTTAAAGAGGCTTTTGCCTTTATGACCGAAGTGGCCTTTCATGCAGAGGACTTAAATCATCACCCCAACTGGTCTAATGTGTACAACAATGTAGACATTCATCTCAATACACATGATGTAGGGAATATTATTACTGACCTAGACCATCAATTAGCCACACGCATCGAAAAGCTGGTACAAAAATATTTAGCTTAACCTAAAACTCTAGGATAGCTAAACAAAGCCCCTGATAGCAAATCTTTTAGATCATAGCTCAGGGGCTAGTCTCGTTGTACTAAATAATCATCGCTGCACCTACCGTCTCATTGGTTCCCTCATCTACAATAATAAAACTTCCAGAAAGTCGGTTCTTCCGGTAGGGATCTACAAAAATAGGTTGTGTTGTTCTCAGTACAATTCGGGCAATATCATTCATTCCAATATGCACATCCTCCTCATTTCGATGCAAACTGTTAATATCCAGCTTATAGCGAATATCTTTAATTAAAGCTCTGACTTCCCGACTAGTATGCAGAATGGTATACTTGCCCCTGAGCTGCAAAGGGCGTTCATTAAACCAACAAACCATCGCTTCAATATCCTGTGTAGCTACGGCCGAATTGTTTTCACGTACAATCATATCCCCCCGACTAATATCAATATCATCTTCTAGCAATAATGTAACAGACATAGGGGGAAAAGCTTTTTCCAGTTCTCCATCAAAACTATCAATTTTTGCAATTTTCGAACTAAACCCAGAAGGAAGCACCATCACCTTATCCCCTTTTTTGAACACCCCCCCGGCCACCTGTCCAGCATAGCCCCGATAATCGTGATATTCATCTGTATTCGGACGAATCACATACTGTACTGGGAAGCGACAATCAATAAAATTGTGATCACTACCAATATGTACAGTTTCTAGATAGTAAAGCAATGTAGCCCCCTGATACCAATCCATATTTTGAGAACGATGCACAATATTGTCCCCTTTCAAAGCAGAAATAGGGATAAACTCAATATCATGAATATCCAATTTGGAAGCAAAATTAGAAAAGTCGTCTTTAATCTGCTCATAAACCTCCTGTTGGTAATCCACTAAATCCATCTTATTGATACAAACTACAAGATGGGGGATCTGCAACAACGAAGCAATAAAAGCGTGTCGGCGGGTCTGTTCCAAAATCCCATTACGTGCATCAATGAGAATCAAAGCAACATTAGCAGTAGATGCTCCCGTTACCATATTCCGAGTATACTGAATATGACCCGGAGTGTCGGCAATAATAAATTTGCGTTTGGGTGTAGCAAAATAGCGATAGGCTACATCGATCGTAATCCCCTGTTCCCGCTCAGCTTTCAAACCATCGGTGAGTAAAGCCAAGTTCACCCCCTCCTCGCCTCGGCGTTCGCTACTTTCTTTAATCTGATCGTACTGATCTTCAAAAATTGATTTAGAATCATACAACAAGCGACCAATCAAGGTACTCTTGCCATCGTCTACACTACCTGCTGTGCTAAAGCGTAGGAGTTCGGTATGTTTATTTTCCATATTTTTAGTTTTTTAGACTTGGAGATGCTAGACTCAGAGACGCTAGACTTAGAGATACTAGACTTGAAATTTTCTGATTTTATTTTTAATTTTTTGGGCAGCGGACGCTACGTTTCGGAGCTCATGCCAAAGGCACCCCTTTGGGGCTATTCGTTCGGCCTTCCGTTGCACTTCAGTCTTCGCTTCGCTCACCCCTACACATCGCTGCTGCTTTAGACTTGCAGACTATGCCAAAGATCCCAAGGACTCCTTTAGAGCATCCCTTCGGGAAGAGACTCTAGACTACAAGTCCCCGACCACATAGAACCTAAAAGTACCCTTTTTTCTTGCGATCCTCCATCGCCGTTTCAGAACGTTTATCATCCGAACGACCGCCCCGCTCCGTGGTTCGAGTAGTAGCCACCTCCGCCACAATCTCCTTTAAGGTACTCGCCGTAGACTCTACCGCCCCCGTACAAGTCATATCTCCAATTGTTCGAAAACGAACAGTCATCTCTTTAACTTCCTCATCGGGTTTCATATTGATATAATCAGAAGCTGCCAGAATAATCCCATCTCGAATAAAACATTTACGTTGATGTGCAAAGTACAGACTTGGAAGCTCTACTTTTTCTTGCATCAAATATTGCCAAACATCCAGCTCTGTCCAATTGCTAATTGGAAATACTCTAAAGTGCTCTCCAAAATGCTTTTTTCCATTAAAGAGATGCCAAAGCTCGGGGCGCTGATTTTTGGGGTCCCATTGTCCAAACTCATCTCGATGCGAGAAAAACCGCTCCTTGGCCCGGGCTTTCTCCTCATCACGGCGGGCACCACCCATAGCCGCATCAAACTTTCCATTTTCAAGTGATTCTAATAAAACGGCAGTTTGTAGGGCATTTCGACTCGCATTGTAGCCCTTTTCTTCTACAACTAGCCCTTTATCAATCGCCTCTTGTACCGAACCCACAATCAATTTCACCCCAAGTCGCTCTACCAAAGCATCTCGAAATCTAATCGTTTCATCAAAGTTATGCCCTGTGTCTACATGAAGTAGAGGAAATGGGATCTTGGCAGGATAAAAGGCTTTCTGCGCTAGGTAGGTCATCAAGATAGAATCCTTCCCTCCAGAAAACATCAATACTGGACGCTCAAACTGTGCTGCCACCTCACGGATCACGTGTATGGACTCCGCTTCCAGCTCTTTCAAATGACTTAAATGATAATTCATACAGTTGTTATAATTTTATAAGCGGTAGAATATATGCATAAATCTGTTCGACAGCTTCCTCTATACTCAAATGAGCGCTGTTAATTTCCAATGCAGGGCTTTCTGGAGCCTCATAAGCCTGATCAATCCCAGTAAAACCTTTAATTTCACCAGCTCTTGCCTTAGCATAAAGCCCTTTCACATCTCTACGTTCACAAACTTCGAGAGGCGCATTGACATAGATTTCAATAAAATCCTCCCTCCCAATAATCTCTGCTGCCATTGCCCGAATCTTTTTTGTAGGACTGATAAAGGAGTTGAGCGTAATGATCCCTGAATGCAAGTAAAGCTTGGCGATTTCCGCAATTCGACGGATATTCTCGCTGCGATCTGCCTCGCTAAACCCCAGATTGTTGCAAACTCCTGATCGGATATTATCTCCGTCTAGCACCTGTGCAAAAAATCCTTCATGATAAAGCTTACGCTCCAAATGTTGCGCAATAGTACTCTTGCCCGAACCCGAAAGCCCCGTCAACCAAAGTGCTTTACTCCTTTGTTGCAAGCGTCTTTCACGATCTGCTCGTTGCAAAAGCCGATCAAAAATAGGATGAATATGTTCCATTTACGATACTAAAATTTAAAACCCCATAAAGTCTACCAATTTAGTAGAGTGATACAAAACTGCGTAAAATTTTAGGGAAAAAGAAATTAATCCCAGTTTTATTTGATTTTTATAATAACATCCATCTCCTTATAGGCAGGCTCGACAACTGCACAAACCGATAGATTTAGAGTATGTCTAATGTATTTTCAATACTTCTAGCTCAGTTCAGTTCCCAACTCGCTTACTTCAATCTGTACAAGACGTTAGCTCGCTTTTGCAAAAAAAAGATCATTACCACCTCACTGGGTCAATAATGATCTTTTAACTAGTAATTATCTTTAGTCTAGAGCTTAGACAAAATCAAACAACAGCTGCTCACAGGTTTCTTCGTCTACATTACCAGTCACTTCTAAA
>CAZOLU010000060.1:12184-13651 GCA_964580485.1 uncultured Saprospiraceae bacterium
CGTTTTCTTTCTGAAAGCTTTTGATGGCTTGAACAGTTTTGGCTCCGACAACACCATCAATAGCTCCTGGAGAGTGACCGACATAACTCAAAACAAATTGGAGGGGAAGTCCTTCCAGCGTAGTTACTTTGGTTCTAACACTTTCACGCAGAGCTGTCTTAGTATGGTCATCTAGCTCCCCAGTATTTGCTAGATCCAGCGTCTGTTGAAACTCTTTGAGTGCATTTTGGGTTTGCGCTCCGATAATTCCATCAATAGCTCCTGTATTGTAGCCCAAAAGTTTCAACATGACCTGTAGTTTTTTACCCCCTACATATTGGCGAAGTGAAGGGATAGTAAGTACATCTCCAGTATAAAGAGATTCCTTACCATCATTGGCATCTACCAAGATAGGATAAAGATTACCATCTCCCCAGAATTTTTGAGCAACTGCCCAAGGAGAATCACCGTCTTGTACGGTATAACTTTGCAGGAGGTCAACATCTACTAAAGCCAACTTAGTTTGGGCAAAGGTGGATTTGAGCTTGTCTAGATCCTCTTGTGTATGAACAGTACCTCTAATCATAGCTGCGCCATCGACATCCTCGATAGTAATACTATCCATATTGATCCCCAATTCAGCTAGTTTTTCTTGCAACATGGCTTTATCCACAGAGCGCTGAAACTTCTTTTTTAAATTACCAAACATATTCTATGAGATTTAAAGTATAAGATAAAATGTTAGTACCTAAAGCTAAGTATTTTCCATCAAGGAGTTGAATTTCCCAAACAGAAAATAAAAATACAGCCTACTAATCCAATTTCAACACCACAAAATCTTCCTTACTGTGCCCCTTATTGTCTTGCCTGTACAAAAAATTCCCAGCCTTGCTAAAGCGATAATCATAGGTTTGTTGAGGCACACAAACACCATCAAAGTCGCACTCAAAAAATACTTTCCGATTATACATTTCATAGCGCCATTTCCCTTTACGATAACGCCAAACATAAATTCGGGTATCAGCTTCAAACTCGTCCATATTCACTGCTACAAAAGCTAAGTCCTGTCTTCCTCTTTTTTGGTACCAAAGCACATTAGAGACCCCTTCCATACTATGTAGGTGAGTTAATAATACAATGCTACTATCCTGCTCAAAGTCATAAAGTTTTAAGGCATCTTCAGATTTATTCATATAAACCAAGAAACGACCATCATCCGAAAGAGAGGTTACGGGAGAGCAGCGCAGTGACTGTTTTAAACTTTGATTTAACTTCAAGACATGTCCTTTCACATCCTCCAACACAAAAGCTCTACAACCTCGCTCATGGGCACTTACTTCTAATAAAATCTTAGCCCCCTTTACCTTAGCCACCACCCCCTTTGTTATACTTTCCTCTGCCTCTTCATGTAGGTCTTCATCCAAAATTTTTCTAAACGATTCGCTAAAGCCATCCCATTCATATTCTAAAATATGATGTTTTCGCCCA
>CAZOLU010000061.1:0-13440 GCA_964580485.1 uncultured Saprospiraceae bacterium
AAGGTATCTCTAGGAAACTGTGCAAACAGTCCTTGGGCACTTTGAATACATAAAAAGAGTATAATTGCTAATCGATTCATTTTTTGAGTATTATAATATGAGCTAATGCTTTGTTGTATCTACAGCTTTCTGGCGCAATTTTTATACCCATCTGAACACATTTTACAATATTTCAAGAACATTTTCTATATACAGAATGTAGCCTAGGGAAAAAGTTACAGAAAAGCAGTGCTTTTTCAGGATTTTTTAATAATTTCTTCAACAGGGTATTTTGCTGCTGTCATTTCGGCAGCACCTACACAATGGCTAAAGCAGAAAGAATGCTGCAAAAGCTCCGATATTTAATTATATTAGTGCCTCAATCAAGCAACAAAACAATCAACAGATGAAAAAACTAGCATTGCATTGGCAGATTATTATAGGAATGGTATTGGGTATTGCTTTTGGACTTGTGGTTAATTCCGTTTCGTATAAGAATACTATGGGGACGATTGTCTACACTCCAACGGAAAAAGAGGCTAGTCCAGAACTGCTCTTGCAATATGCAGTTTTTGATAAAACAGAAAAGAAGAAAGATACTTTAGTTGCATCGATTGCTGAAAATCCTACAAGTTCGGGGGTCTATACAGCATTTGCACTCAAAGGCGCAGCCCCTCAGGATTTTGATTTAATCAAAGCAGAGGATAAAGAGCGTTATAAATTTTTGAGCATCGTTAGTAAATTACCCAAAACCATCAAAATAAAACCCGATACTGCATTTATCAAAAAATGGGTAAAGCCCTTTGGTACAATCTTTATCAATCTCCTCAAAATGATTGCAGTACCGTTAATTGTGGTATCTTTAATAAAGGGGGTAGCCGATTTGCAAGACATTTCCAAACTCTCTAAGATGGGGGGAAGAACTATTCTCTTTTACATTTGCACCACGATCGTTGCCGTAACCGTAGGTTTGGTGATTGTGAACCTTTTTGCACCAGGTACAGGCATTTCTGAAGCCACCCGAGAAAGCTTAATGAGTGAGTTTGCAGGTGATGCTGGAGATAAAATTGCTGCGGCTGGAGAGCAGGCCAATCGAGGGCCTCTGCAAGCCCTAGTGGACTTGGTTCCTCAGAATATATTTTTAGCCATGTCCAACAATGGCTTGATGCTACAAACGATCTTTTTTGTCATCTTTTTTGGAATTGGGATCATTCTTATTGATCCTAAAAAGGCACAACCCGTAAAAGATTTTTTCGATGGAGCCAATGAGGTGATCCTCAAGCTCATTGATCTAATTATGCTGGCTGCTCCTTATGGAGTATTTGCCCTATTGGCAGCACTCATAGAAGATGCTCCGAATGCAGAAATTTTTACCGCTCTAGGTTGGTATGCTGCCGCAGTAGTAGTTGGTTTGGCCTGCTTGATTGCCATCGACTTTTTAATCGTTTTCTTGTTTACGGGACGTTCGCCAGGCTTTTTTGCTAAAGGTATTTTACCTGCGCAACTGCTGGCCTTTTCTACGAGTTCTAGTGCAGCCACCCTTCCAGTAACCATGGAGCGTGTAGAGGAACATATTGGTGTAGACAAAGAGGTGGCGAGCTTTGTGCTGCCTGTAGGTGCAACCATCAACATGGATGGTACTAGTCTTTATCAGGCGGTGGCAGCAATATTTATTGCACAAGTACTAGGTGTAGAACTTACTATCGCTGCACAATTGAGCATTGTGATGACAGCTACCCTAGCCTCTATTGGCTCTGCTGCTGTACCAGGTGCAGGAATGCTGATGTTGGTAGTAGTGTTAGAGTCTATTGGTGTTCCTGCTGCTGGAATTGCTCTAATTTTCGCAATTGATCGACCTCTAGATATGTGCCGAACTATTGTAAATGTAACGGGAGATGCCATGGTTTCTACAGTAGTGGCTTCCTCCTTAGGTAAACTTAGAGACCCTCAGGCCAAGGAATGGGACGACCACTACCCTAGAGAAATTCCTGATCCAGAAGAAGTTGACCGTTTCAACCCCAGCAAGGGAGAAAATGATTAACCACTAAACACCTACTATCCTTATTTAGACTTAATTTAAATGGAAGAGCTTCAGTAGAAACCTGACAAAAATATGACAGGAAAATGACCCTTCTACCGTACATTTATGCCATTAAATTTGTTCTAGATATAAAACCCTAGATTGCCTTACCCAAAACGTCTTAGATTTGAAGTTTATCACTTCTGTTAGAAATCCAATTGGCATCATACTACTGAAATAGTTTATACTACTAAATGGACAGGGTTCACCAATATAAAATCATCACATTTACGCATCGCAACACACACCTCAACGACATTGGCAAGTTTGTACTTCCAGGGTTTTCAGAGGATGTTATGATGCAGCGTAAGCTCAATCAAATCAAACAACAACTAGGATTGCCGGAGCTGATGTACTTAGCCACCTGCAATCGCATTATGTTTTTCTTCATCAGCCCAGAGCCGATAGCATCCACACAATTTCAACAGCATTTTTTCCAGACGGTATATGCAGATTTATCGGCAGAGCTTCGCTTAAAGGGTCAGCAAAGTGCTTTCTTTTATGAGGGCTTGGAGGCTATTGAGCATTTGTTTGAAGTAGCGTCTTCTATGGATTCTCTAGTTGTAGGAGAACGGGAGATTCTGCGCCAATTGCGTGAAGCTTATAGTCGTAACCAAAATTTGGGACTACCTGGAGATGCCATTCGTTTAGCAATGCGCTATATGGTAGAAGTTGCCAAAAAAGTGTACTCCTCTACTCGTATTGGAGAAAAGCCAGTGTCTGTGGTTTCTTTGGCGATTAAAAAGTTGATGGAAACACAACCTCGACAAGATGCCAGATTTCTGCTACTAGGTGCGGGGCAAACCAACCGCTTGGTGCTTAAATTTTTGACCAAACAGGGCTTTCGCAATTTTGCCATCTTTAATCGGAGTTTGAAAAGAGCCGAAGAACTAGCAGCAGAAGTTAATGCAGAAGCTTACAGTTTGGAATCTCTCTCCTCTTACTCTAGAGGATTTGATGTGATTATTGCAGCTACGGGAGCTACAAGTTCGATCGTTACTAAAAAAGTGTATAAAGAACTACTAGGAGATGGGGACTCTAATCAAAAGTTATTGATTGATTTGAGTGTGCCCAACAACATTGACCCAAAACTAGCTCAAACATTCAATACGACCTATATTCCAATTGAAAGCTTGCGAGAGTTGGCTGAAGCCAACTTAGCTTTCCGAGAAAAAGAGGTGACCCGCGCCAAAGATGTGGTAGCAGAATACTTGGATGTCTTTTACACTGCCTTCAAAGAGCGTCAGATCGAATTGGCACTCCGTGATGTCCCTATTCAAATTAAAGCGATTCGTCAACATGCACTCAATAATGTATTTAAAAATGAGGTGGAGAATCTAGATGAGGATTCCAAAGCACTGATTGATCGGATGATGGCTTATATGGAAAAGCGTTGTATTGCGATTCCTATTCAGGTGGCCAAGGAAAAATTGAAAGAAAGTAATCCGCTCTAAAGACCTAAGCAGTAGTGGTCTAAAAAAAGAAAATTCTAATGAATAAAATCACCATAGGTACTCGAGGTAGTAAACTTGCCCTTTGGCAAGCGAATTATATCAAAGACGAACTCTTTGAAATAGGAGTAGAAGTTGAATTAAAAATCATCAAAACCAAAGGAGATCAGATCCAACACCTGAGTTTTGATAAGATTGAGGGGAAGGGCTTTTTTACCAAAGAGATTGAAACAGCCCTCTTGGCTGGTGAAGTAGATTTGGCGGTACATTCCATGAAAGACCTGCCTACCGCTCCGCCCAAGGGCTTGAAATTAGCCGCACTCTCCTACCGAGAAGATCCTTCCGATTGGCTGATTATTCGCAAAGCATCCTTTGCCCCGCAACAAATGTTGCGTTTCAAGCAAGGGGCTATCATCGGCACCTCCTCAGCTCGCCGCAAGGCACAAATGCTGCATTTCCGTTCAGATATTGAGATCAAAGATATTCGGGGTAATGTGCCTACTCGTCTACAAAAACTACGAGAAGGGCAATTTGATGCGATTTTGCTAGCAGCTGCTGGAATCACTCGCCTTGAGATCGACCTCAGTGAGTTTGAAGTCATTAGATTTAATCCCAAAGAGTTTATCCCTGCACCTGCACAAGGAGTACTAGCCCTACAAATTCGGGAAGAGGATCGTCCTTTAGCTAAATTGTTGCGACAGCTACATCATGCAGAAGTCGCTGCTTGTACCAATGTAGAGCGCCGCCTACTACAGCTTTTTGATGGAGGTTGTCAGTTGCCCTTTGGTGCTTATTGTGAGCGAGATGCACAAGGGATGTATCATGCTTGGGCGGTCAAGGCAGATAGCTGGAATGGAGCACTCAGGCATGCGCAGTACTCCTCCTCTACCAAGGCAGGAATGGCTGAAAAACTATTTGAATTGCTACAAGCTGCTACTACAGCCTAAAGTGGCTCCTTTGCTGTTTAAAGAAATAATCGCACCTATTTAGCTCCTAAAATTGCCGAACCCCAAAGGGAACAGCTTGGGTGAGGCTAGCTGCTAGGATCCTTTCCCAAAGGGCTCGGCAAAAAAAAGAGGGCATGGGGCTGCACCCCATGGACTGGGATACCGCGCCTTCAACGCTCTACGAAATGACGCGCTGAAGGCGCGCAGTTCCTATCCATCGGGGCTCGTCCCGATGATGATCCTAAACTAGCCTTTCTCCGCAGGAGTCGAAAAAGGCTAGGAGCTAAGAAAACAGACTAAATGCTTTCCTAGTTTTTTAATTTTTTTTATAAAAAAAGCCTTCCACCTATTACCTTTCCCCTCCTTTGGGTATTAGTTAATGAAAGCGGTTCACAACAACAAAAAATAAGCCGCTAGCAAATAAAAATACTCGCTAACCAAAGTAAAACAATTCAAGATGAAAAGGATGAAATTTTTGAGCTGCCTTGTAGCGGCCTTGGGAATCTTTGCATTTAATGTTAATGTTCAAGCACAAAATGCACTTTTAGCTGCAAATAATGAGGCAGGAAATGCCCCCTTAGATGATATTGTTCAATCTTCAGTCCATCAGCGTATGCCTATTGCCTACCACCATGTAGAGGAGCGTGATGTTATGTGGAAAAAACGGATTTGGAGAGAGATCGATGTACGGGAAAAACGCAACCATCATTTTGCTACCACCAACCGTTCACTTGCTAAATTATTGATAGATGCGGCCGAATCTGGTAAAGTTAGAGCCTTTGGTACGATGGATGATGAATTTAAAACCATCATGAATCAGCAAGAAATCAAAGATATGCTGTATCAAACGGATACCATTATGAATTACAACTTTGTTACAGAGGCTTATGAATCTACGGTCATTGAGATTAAAACCAATCCTAGCGATATTCAGCGCTATAGAATCAAGGAAATCTGGTATTTTGATACCCGCAGAGGTCGCATGGATACCCGTATCTTGGGGATTGCACCTATTGTGAATCGTTATGATGAAGATGGCAACTTTATTGCTTCTATGCCACTTTGCTGGTTTTATTACGATGATCTACGTCCGATTTTAGCTCATACAGAGGCTCCAATGGAGCACAACGATGTAGCTTATCAAAGCTGGGATGATGTATTCTTGAGTCGTAATTTTGCAAGCTATGTCACCAAAAGATCGAATTTAAGAGATTTACGTCTTCAAGACTACCTTTCAGGCACAGCCGCTCTTTTAGAATCAGATAAAATTACACAAGAGATTTTCCATTTTGAGCACGATCAATGGTCTTACTAAAAGAGACAAATCGCTCTGGCTAGCGTAGTACTATACAGACCCACACTACCTATCCATGTAAAATTACACTAGCCTTTTATTCAAATGCTGTCTTAAGACATCTCGCAGAATCTGTGGGATGTTTTTTTTTATACTTGAAAATTTTCGGATCCTTTCCCAAAGGACTCAGTCTTTTTTTTTGCAAAAAATATGGCTGAGCGAATCGAAAATTGACAGCAACCTAGCCTCTCCGTAGGAGTCGAAGAAGGTTAGGACAGGCTAAATAGTTACAAATCTTTATAAAACTAATTCTAGTTGGCTGCTTACTTTTTTTTATCTTGATGAATAGAATCAAAACTGAGGGGGTAAAAATTTGTTATGAGGGGAAGACTATTATCAGAAAAGCATGAATCACTGAATTTATGAAAAAAGTAGACGTCCTAGTGGTGGGAGCAGGAGTTGCAGGTTTAACCTTTGCAATAAAAACCGCAGAAAAACATAGAGATAAGCGAATTTGTGTATTAACCAAAACGGATCCAGGTGAAAGCAATACTCGTTATGCACAGGGAGGAGTAGCTGCGGTTTGGGATGATCATAAGGATTCCTATCAAAAGCATATTGAAGATACCCTAGATGCTGGGGATGGTCTTTGCAAAAAAGATATTGTAGAAATTGTGGTAAAAGAAGGCCCTTTACGGGTTCAGGAGTTGATTGATTGGGGTGCACGTTTTGATAAAGATGGTTCTGGTAATTTATATGATTTGGGCAGAGAGGGCGGTCATTCCGAAAATCGAATTCTGCATTATAAAGACCTAACGGGTTGGGAAATCCAACGTGCACTTTTGGAAAAAGCAGCACAAATGTCCAATTTGGAGTTGTTGGATCATTATTTTGCCATCGACATCATTACACAGCATCACTTAGGGCGTTGGGTTACCCGCCTGACACCTAATATAGAATGTTATGGATGCTATGCTTTGAATCGGGAAACCAATGAGATTGAAACCATTTTAGCAAAAGCAACGGTCATGGCATCTGGTGGGGCAGGGCAAGTTTACAAATCAACCACCAACCCTGTGATTGCGACAGGAGATGGTATTTCGATGGTGTATCGAGCCAAAGGCCGAGTAGGGAATATGGAATTTGTACAATTTCACCCCACCTCACTCTACAATCCTGCAGGAGAGAACCCTGCTTTTCTAGTATCAGAGGCCGTACGAGGCTTCGGGGGGATTTTAAAGACAGCTGAGGGCGAAGATTTTATGCAGAATTACGATCCTCGAAAATCCTTAGCGCCTCGAGATATTGTGGCTAGAGCCATTGACAATGAAATGAAAATGCGAGGGGTGGAACACATGTATTTAGATTGTTCCCACTTGGATAAGGAAGAATTTGTTAAGCATTTTCCAACAATCTATAATAAATGTATGAGTTTGGGTATTGACCCAATGAAAGATATGATTCCCGTAGTACCAGCTTGTCATTATCTCTGTGGCGGAATTATTACGGATGAGCTTGGGCAAAGCTCTATTCAAAACTTGTATGCTTGTGGGGAATGTACTTGTACAGGGCTGCATGGGGCCAATCGCTTAGCCTCCAACTCTTTGCTAGAGGGCTTGGTCTTTGGTCATCGCATTTTTCTGACCGTATCGGAACGATTGGACGAGCTAGACTGGAAGGAGGGTATTCCCAACTGGAATGCGGAGGGGACTTCAGACCCCAAAGAAATGGTTTTGATTACGCAGAGTTTGAAGGAGTTGAAGGAAATTATGAGCAGCTATGTGGGTATTGTGCGTACAGATGTGCGGATGCAACGGGCTTTTGCTCGTCTTCGATTGTTGTATGAAGAAACAGAGGAGCTCTACCACTCTACCACCATTGTGTGAACTCCGCAACCTGATTACAGCCGCTTACCTCATCACCCGCTCAGCCGCTATTCGCAAAGAAAGTCGAGGATTGCATTACAATACGGATTATCCTGAAACACAAGATTATTTGGATGATACTTTGTTGTAGATGTTATTTTAAAAATCGAATTTGCAGGTTGAGTTTAAAAAATAACTTTCCATCCTCCTTATACAAATATGCAAAATCATGTCTTGAAGTACTTGGGGTGTCTAATTTAGTATTGAATACCAAATAATTTTCAAAGAGTGTCTTATTATACAAATGATAACACAGAACCTCCCCATCTTCTTTCACGACCAAGTACCCTCCAGTGGCTTCGTAGTTTCCCTCCCATAGCTTAGAGGGTTGTAAGCCTAAAGCAACATCTGTCAGGAACCGCTTAATTTTGTAACTGTAAAAAGGATGATGATAATGCTGGTCATACTTTAATGGGTTTCTTTCTTGAATCTTATCTAAAAGCTCACTCATTTTAGAAAATGAACTACTTGCAAAAAGCAGCAGCATTTCTGCTAAGATCTTAGGCAGATCACTATCAATCAAAATAAGGTTATTGTAAAAAATCGGATGACTAACCTGTTTAAATTTTAAGCTAGCTCCTAGTTCAAAAATCTTTTTCAACCGCTTTTGTACTTTTTGTCGCCCCTCAATAGAGTTAATGGCATCAATTTCTTTTTCTATCAAAGCCCCTCCCTCTAGCTCATAAATAAAATTCGTAGATTGACTTGCATTCAACAAGGTTGCAGGACTACCTAGTTGGGATTTTATACTAAATCCTAATGTGGGTTGTTGATTCGTTTGAAAGTCATGAATAGTAATCTTGATATCTGACTTGACAGAGGCATCAGCTTTTAAAGAAAAACAGTTAATCTCAGACATAAATGCTTCGATAGACGGTACTGCGAAGGTTTTCTTGGCTGCTTTAATTTTTGTCAGAAGCTCTAAAGCTTTTTCTCTAAATTGACTTGGTTGAAACTGGATGTTTATATCATCATATTTAAGTTCAATATACTCTGCTGAACAAGCAAACTCAGAAGTACCTCTCGTTTCTGATCGTATGATATTTACAACTGGGTAAAAAAACGCTGTAAGGCGATTCAACTGCTCATCTCCAAGCCACAGTTTACCATCTCCAAGTAGCTTTAACAAAACATAAATTTCGCTCCACTCTCCTTTATTCCCTGTCAACATCTAATCTTTGTATTTTTTGAATAATCTTTGCTCCTACAGCCTGAATCATCGGAACTGCCACGGAGTTGCCAAATTGTTTATAGGCTGCAGCATCTGAAACAGGAATGATAAATTGGTCTGGAAAGCCCTGCAATCTAGCCCATTCCCGAGGAGTCATTCTCCTAATGCCTTTTCTATTCACCTCCCCTTTGATATTGGTAACAGGAGTAAAGTTTGACAATCTAAAGTCATAAACTAAATTCCGTTCTCTTCCCATTCCGCCGCAAACCACAGCATTAGCTACTTCATCATCCTCTATAATCTGATATCCAAAACCATTACCCTTTTGGGCATGTCGTTCCTTATGCTTAATTAGGGTAGACAAATATTGGGTAGATAAATAGTATTTTACAGAAACCTCTTCTTCTGATTTAATATCAGCAAAAGTAACCCGCTTTTCTGAAGGTTTGGGATACTCAAAACTGTTGATATGGAGATCTTTGCGAAAAGCAACAATTAAAATTCGTTCTCTATTCTGAGGTACAGCAAAGTGCTTTGCATTTAAAACCTCTGGCTCAGGAACATAATAGTTTAAATCATTCCTTAAAACATTTAAGATGGTTGCAAGCGTCTTTCCCCCTTTATGGTTGCGTAGCCCTTTTACGTTTTCAAGAAAAACAGCCTTAGGCTGCTTGCGTTTAATAATCTCAGCTACATCAAAAAATAGTGTCCCTCTTGTATCCTCAAAACCTCCACGCTTACCAGCTATGGAAAAAGCTTGACAAGGAAAACCTGCACAAAGCAGATCAAAATGATCTGGAATAAAACCTTTGGTAGCTTCTTTGGTAATATCACCAAAAGGCACTTCTCCATAATTAGCTTTATAGGTCTTTTGAGCTTGCAGGTCCCATTCGCTTGAGAATACACATTTCCCCCCAAGAGCCTGCATAGCAATTCTAAACCCTCCTATTCCTGCAAATAAATCAATGAAGGTGAACTTAGGCTGACTTGGAGGTGGGAAAGGAACATCTTCTACATAATCAAAAAGCTTATATTGTTGGGCACTTTCTTGAATATTTCCAACAGTAGTTAAGCCAACATCTTTCATAAGTTGCTCTAGAAACAACTCCGCCTCCTGTTGAAAAGATCTAGCATTGGCATCTTTATTTTGTAAATAGTGTGTTAACGCAGCTTTTCCTACATTAGAAGTATCCTTCTTATCAAAATATTGATTCAAAGATTGTTTGAGTTGATCGTTCACAAAATCATTTTTTACCTAAAAAAACTATTTATTTGCAAGATAAAACTATTCTTTTAAAAATGCAACAAATTGTTTCCAACAAAAAAGCCTATGACCGCTACCAAAAACGCTCATAGGCCAGCTTAAATCAGCCCTTTACCGTAAAAATAGGGCGCATTTCTGCAACAATTGCAGCCATACCACTATCTACTTGCGAATCAATCACAGGACCAATATCCTTAAAAGCAAAAGGCGCTTCTTTTTTGATTTCCTCCTTCCATTTTTGAAGAATATCCTGACGATTGCGCACTTGATGCGATTGAGGATCAATTGGAGTGATGATGTTGAAGGCTTTCATAAACTTTTCAAACTCTACATCACTGACTTTGAGGCTCTGCCCTCTCGACAAGCTACGCCCTGCACCATGACTGGTGCTACAAAGGCTCTCCTCCTTACCCTTTCCAGCAAGGATAAAACTACTAGCCCCCATCGAACCAGGAATCAAGACGGGCTCACCCGTCCAGGCAAAGGGGCTGCCTTGCAGTTGTTCGGCCGAACGCGCCGAGCAAGCCCCTTTTCGGTGTACAAAAACCTTTTCGCCATCCGCTTCCTCCTCCCAAAGCATATTATGCCCACTGTCGTAAAGAAGTTCGCAGCTAAAATCCCCAAATTGCTCAGCTAGAGCTTTTTGCATCATCAAGCCCAAAAACATTCGATTGCCAAAGGCAAAATTAGCCGCATTTTTTAGAGCCATCCAGAAATTATCCCAATAGTGCTGATAACGCTCTGAAAAAGGCAAGGGAAAAATTCCATTACTGGGGTAGCGTAAATGCTTAGGATAAAGATCTTTTACAATATCTACAAAATAAGAAGCCGTGGGATAACCCACACTTACCGATCCTGTATGAATCATAATGCTGATCATCCCCTCTTTAATCCCCCACTGATGAGCAATTGCCCCATCATAGATTTTTTCCACACGCTGTACTTCTACAAAATGATTACCACCACCAATCGAACCAATTTGACTGTCATAGGATTTATAATTCGCTTTAATGTAATTCTCTAAGCCTTCAAAAATCCCATCCGTAACCATACTCCCCATATCCATCACATGATTCAAATCTGCTTCCTGCTGTTGGGCATCATAATATTTCCAAAGCCCCTCATTTTCAGTTTCCTGATAATGCTCTAGCAGCCCCATCAATCCATGACGCAACAAGCCTTCCTTCTGATTAGGCGTAAGCGGAATTTGCCGACCACCTTGAAAATAAATATGCCGAATGCGTTGTGCCAAAGTTGGCAACATTGCTCGAATCTTCGCTTCCGAAAGATCCGTCAACAACAAGCGCATCCCACAATTTACATCCTTCCCAATGGCCTGCGGAGCGATAAACCCCTTGGTTTTCATAGTTGTACCAATGGGAATCCCCTTTCCTTTGTGAAAGTCAGGAGTGATGGCAATTTGTTGCAATTGAGGATCTACCGGAAAAAAGTCGGCATCCATCATTTTAATTTGCTCCAAAGTAGCCTGCAGATCCAGTAATGTACTCAGTTCCTCTACTGCTGTTTGTTCTATTTTCACCTGTTCATTTGCAAAAATATTCACAGGAATACCATAAGCATTGTTCAAAATGCTCTGATTGGCAGAAATTCTGTCCATTTTTTGATTTGTTTTGTTTTAACTTTACTTCGGTGAAATTTTGAAGATGATTGATAATCTAGAGTCAAGAAATTAAGATTTTTTAAATTTTATTGAAATTTAAAAAATTCACCGAAGTATTATTTTAATAGATAGGGGCCTTTCAGCTCAAGAGCTTTCAGTCGCTATGTTCCGTAGCTCGTGCCAAGGGCACCCCTTTGGGGCAATTCTGCTCGGACCTTCGGTCTGCTCTCGTCAAGACGAGAGCACTACTCCACAGCGCTATGCCCAAGTAAATATCACGAATCTATTAAAAGTCTGATATATAAATAGAAATAATGTCCCCTGATAGGGGGATAGATAAGCAGCCCTTTTCAGGCTGAAAAGAAGGTTTTGAGTATTGAAAACTCACAGCAGCAAAATAAACCTTCTGAAGTGTTGATGCATTAGTAACTAAGATCACAGCAAATGAGTTCCATAAAAATTAAATTTTGTACCTTGTCCGTAGTTAATCACTATTATAAAACAGCAAGATGCTCTACTCAGAATTATCCGCTCAACCCTTTCTAATCGCAGGGCCCTGCGTCATAGAATCGCAAGCACTTTTAACAGAAGTTGCTCAAACCCTCTCAAAACTTAGAGAGCGCTTTCAGATCCCTATCATTTTCAAAGCCTCTTTCGATAAGGCCAACCGCACGGCTATCGACTCTTTTCGAGGACCAGGTTTGGAAAAAGGGCTTGAGTTGCTTGCACAGATCAAAGCAGATTTTAAACTGCCCATTTTGACTGATATTCATGAACCCTGGCAAGCAGAAGCCGTAGCTAAGGTAGTAGACATCCTTCAAATTCCTGCTTTCCTTTGCCGGCAAACGGACTTGCTGCTTGCAGCTGGCGAAACTCAAGCCATTATCAACATCAAAAAAGCCCAATTCCTTTCAGGAAAGGATATGATCCATGTTCTCCGCAAATTGGAAAGTACGGGCAACAAAAAATTACTCCTCACCGAAAGAGGTACAGCTTTTGGCTACAACAACCTAGTCGTTGACTATACTGGAGTTTTAGATATGATGGAATTGGGCTACCCCGTAGTCATGGATGCTACCCATTCTGTACAAAAACCAGGAGCTGCTGCTGGGAAAAGTGGGGGAAATCGCGCCTATGCAGCATTTTTAGCACAAGCGGCGGCAGCTATCGGAGTTCAAGGCTTTTTTATGGAGGTACACCCGCAGCCAGATCAAGCACTATCGGATGGCCCTAATATGATTCCGCTAGAAGAACTTGAAGGAGTCCTTGAAAAAATATTGAAAATTATTGAGGTGCTACATACATAAATGTGCTAAAGCTTACGTTTTAATAAAACCATAACAACCAACAGGAATCCTTGCAACTAGGAGTTCTGCACCAATTTTAACAAGACACACACTATATTTACACGCCCAAAATTAGAAAATGGTAGGGTTTTTGTTGCTAAAATAAAGCCAACACTACACTCGCCCACAATTTTATGACCCAAATAAATTTTGGACGATTTCATGCAACTAAGCTCTCAAAATATGGTATTGGCATTGGAAAACATTGGCCACCACCAACACCCTAAGTCATTGGCACTCATCAAGCAATTTGTACGACCAGAAAATCAACTAGAGTATAGTCTGATTCAGGAAGAATCTTGGCTGAAAGGAGCTTTTTGGGGCGTACCTCGTCCAGGGCATCCCGAAGGGCGCATCATCTA
>CAZOLU010000062.1:0-13241 GCA_964580485.1 uncultured Saprospiraceae bacterium
CATATTTATACTAAAATCAAAATTTTTGGCCTGCGAAAGGTCAGATGGTAAAATAATCTCCAATTTTGTTTCATAATTTGTAAAGGTTTCAGTGTTCAAAACAATGGGACAAATATACAAAAAAGTGGTAATTCAAATCGGACAACCTAGGCCACAAATCAGACATCTCTTTATATATCGGGGCTCTAGCACTGATTATTCAAAATAGGCAGAAGGTGTTATTCCAAATCGTTCTCGGTATTTTTGGGCAAAATAACTACTACTTTGGAAGCCTACAGCGTACATAACCTGAGCTACGGTACTGTATTTTTTTTGTTCTAAAAGAGCCCTTGCTTGTTGCATTCGAATTTCGGTAATATATTTTCTGGGGGTTAGACCTGTAAGTTTTTGGAGTTGACGCTGCAATTGTCGGGCACTGATATGTAGTTGGGCAGCCAGCCACTCTACCGAGAAATCACTGTTGACATAATGCTCTAGAACCAACTCTTCGACCTGCTGCAACCAAATGAGCTCCTCTTCACTATGTTCTTCTATGGGTTTAATGATCCATTCAGTGATCTCCGTATTGTCATGACCTATATTGTTGTGCATTTCTGACACTATTTTTTGTCGATTTTGAGCATTAAGCAATAAATTCTGTAGGCGTACAATCAATTCTTCGGGACTAAAAGGTTTGGTAATATAGTCATCTATCCCTATTCGAAAACCAGTAATCCGATCTTCAGAGGAACTTCGTGCTGTCAGGAGCACACAAGGCAGATGCTGGAATCTAGGATCCTGCTTAACAGTAGATAAAAATTGTATCCCATCCATTTCAGGCATCATATAATCGGATAGAATCAAATCTACATCATCTGGCTGTTGTTCTAAAAGCTGAAGGGCTTGAGCGCCATGGTCAACGAGGGAAACTTTGAAGTAGGGGCTTAGGATCTGTTGAATAAACAGCTGCATATCTGGATGGTCTTCAGCTACCAGAATATGATGGGGGGCTTCAGGAAGAGCTGTTTTTAGAGCAGCTAAGGTATCCAAAACTTCTGGGCTGTCGTCTAGTATTGGTGCTTTATGAGAACTAAGGGCAACGGTAGGAACAAGCGGAAGCCATAGGCGGAAAATACTGCCTTGTTTAGGGTTACTTTCAGCCTCAATTCGACCTTTAAGCAAACTAGCTAGTTCCTTGCTCAAGGCCAGCCCTATACCCGAACCACCTTGCACGGGTGCATTAGGAAGCTTAGATTGATAAAAACGTTCGAAAACAAATGGTAAATCTTGTGGATCAATACCTACTCCAGTATCTTGTACAATGATGAGCAGTTGATCTTTAGATGTTTTTTCAACAGATAAATGAACTGACTGATTTTTGGGGGTAAATTTGAGGGCATTCGAAAGTAGATTGTTGATGATTTTCTCCACCTTTTTCTGATCTAGCCGCACCCAAAGTGCTTTATCCAACTCATAAGATAAGGTATATTCTATCTGTTTCAAGCTAGCTTGTGATTGAAAACTGCTAAAAATCTGTTGGATATAAGTAAACAGATGGGTGGGGGTTTCGCTAATTTCTAGCTTTACTGCATCCAGCTTGGTTAGATCCAAAATCTCCTCTACCAAGTTTAGTAATTGTTGAGTATTGCGACGCATAACCTCAAGGGTACTTTCCAATAGTTCCGATTGCTGAACTTCTTCTTGTTGCAACAGGATTTCTATTGGTGATAAAATGAGGGTAATAGGAGTACGTAATTCATGTGATATATTGGCAAAAAAGCGGTTTTTCACTTTATCTAAGGAACGCAGCTGTTCAGCCTGCTGACTAATGGTTGCTTTATCTTTTTCAATTTGCAGGGTGCGTAACTTCACTTCTTGCTCCAACTTTTTTTTACTTTGCTTGAGTAAATGAATACGCCAACGCAATAGCCCCCAGGTGAGTATAATCAGCAACATTAGTATAAGTATCCAAAACCACATTTGTAAATAAATAGGCCGAATAACCCAAATAGGTATAGAGATGGGCTTACCCCAGTTGCCCTGAGTTCCCTGAGCTTTTATTTCTAGTGTGTATTCACCATAAGGTAAGTCAACCAAGCGAATACTATTCTCCTGAATATAGTTCCATTGTGGAGCTAAGCCTTTGATTCGATAGGCATACTGATTCTGTTGAGCATCGAAATAATTAAGCAGGGCAAACTTGAGGTATAAGTTGCGTTGGCTACCTTTTAAATGGATAGGTTCATCGAAGGGCTCTCGGCGTTCAAGGGTGGTACTTTGCCCTGTATAACTATCCCATTTAGATAGTTGAGTAATGCGCAATGGAGTGGTATTGATGGTATGAACCCTGAAGTCATTGGGATGAAAGGCATTGAGACCATTCAGTCCCCCCATATAGAGCCTACCACCCTTAGCTTGAAAATGAGCACAGGTATTGAACTCCTCATGCACCACCCCATCTCTAGGCAAAAAGCTGTACACAAGGCCACTACTTTTATCCAATTGCATAATTCCCTTATTACTACTCATCCAAAGATTATTGAACTTATCTTCGTATACACAATAAAGAATATCATGTGTCAGCCCCTCCTGTGTACGGTAACGCTGATAATCGCCAGTGTGAGGGTTCCACCTAAACAGCCCTCCACCTTTGGTTGCTACCCAGAAGTCTCCACTTTTATCTTTATGCAGATGAGCAATAATAGAAAATGGGAAAAAATTCTCTGCCTTGGGGGCATAATGTTTCAACACTCCTTCTTTGGGGCTAAGCAAGAATATTCCCTTATGTGATCCTATCCAAATTCCTTGTTCATCTTGCAAAAAGCAAGTAACCCGGGTATTGGCAAGATCCTCAAAACCATTATACTGTTGGAACCTATAAATATAAGGTTGATCTGGCCATAGATAGGCTAGACCGCTCTCGGTGCCAGCCCAAATACATCCGTCTTGATCTTGAAACAAAGCCCAAAAAGCACCTGGCTGCTCGGGGTCACCTTTAAGAATAGGGGCTTCGTAGCCCTTATAAGTATAGGTTGTTAGGGTATCTGCATCAGGCACATAACGGATGATTAAATGGTTGTCATCTCCCATCCAAATTGCTTTTTTATTGTGATCAAGCAAAACGGACAAGGCCACGGTGTTTTCACCAGAGTAATAATGCTGAATGGCTTTTTGAATTTGATGAACGGTTTTATAACGACCTGATTTCAGATCAAACTGGTATAAGCCCGAGATATCATAGCCTCCTCCAAAAAGATAATCTTCCCAAACCACCATTCCTCTAGCACTCAATTGCCGAGCTTGGCCAGGAGGACTATACATCAATCTACTGAATAAAGCAGGACGGAGTTGCAGTATGTAAACACCATCTTCGGTACTTACCCACAACAAATTATTTTGATCAAAATAGGCATTTTTAATAACAGTGTTTTTGGGAAAAATTGGGTTGGATCGAAAAAGGAGTCTACCTTTCTTATTATAAACATCAATATGCCTAAACTGAGGATGCCCTAACACAATCCAACGATCTTCACTTGCCCAGTGGATCAAGGGAACATTCCGGTCAAAATAATCCTCATCTGGGATTTCAGGGAGTTGATGCTCTAGGCTTACGGAACGAAACTTGTCAAGTTTTGGGGATCCTTGAGCAAACATCATATTAAACTCTTCCTGTTGCCCATAATTAGTATAGGAGGGATTCAGTATTGCAAAATAAAAATTCCCTGAGCTATCTACTTCTACAACTCTAAAAAAACTAAAGGACTCTTCTATCTTTAATCGCTGCTCTGCAAGAATAGCTGTCGTATCTCCAATTTGTAGGTAGTAAAAATGATGATCCTGCGTTATCAACCATAAATGACTTTGATCGCTAGGAATGGGTACAAGTTGGCGTATCGTTTTTAATTCTGGCAAATGAGCAATAAGCTTGAGCTCTTTTCCATCAAACTGATATATTCTTTTGTCAGCAGTCGCCAACAAAAGTTGATGATTCCTCAATTGAGCTATAGCTGTGAAAGTAGTGTAGCTACTAGACCCTAAGTAATCCCGAATATCAATAGCTTGTTTTTGAATTGGGTCAAAAACACCAATTTGCGGAACATCTTCGAAGCGCAACCATAAAAACCCATTAGCATCTTCATAAATTTGTTTGATTTGATTGCCTGGTAGTTGGTGACTTTCCTTGGTATATATGACAGGTTCATAACCATCCCACCTATTCAACCCATTTTGAGTGCCAATCCAAATAAATCCTTGAGCATCTTGATAAGTACATAGGGTAAAACGACTAGATAAACCACTTTCAACAGACAAATGACGAACTTGTAGAGTATAATCCTGAGCTGAAGTAGAGGTACTTATAAAAAACAACGCACTCAGATACACTGTTATCAAAAGTCGAGACATCCTTCAGAATCAATTCTTAAATTATCAAAGCTGTTATCATGCCTTTCTTTAGCCTGGGAAGTTTTTTAATATAACTTTCAGGACAGAGTAATTAGGTTGAATAAAGATAAATATTTTAGAACAGAAAAAAAATCACCAAAAAATAGCAGCATTGAGCTTTATGCTCCAAATATCAACTACTGTCATTGTTTAGAAACTGTTTAGAGGGTATTTGGGGTTTTAGATCCTGAAGATGCCATCCGCCACTCCAGTCGCACCAAAAACAAAACAATAAACAATTCCCCAATAAAATAGCCCCAGCCCCATACACTCAAAAAGGGATAATGCCAGAAACAGAGGACTAGAGTCAGTATACAGTAACTCAGGTTGATGACTGCGATCCCACGCATCCATGCTCGCCAGCGCTTGCCTGCCCAAAGGAAACAGGTAAAAGAGTATATGAAAAAGCCTCCCGCTAAGCCCGCTAGGAGATAAAGTGTGGTCTTGGGCATTCCGAAAAACTCCTCAAACATAGGGAGTAGCCAACCCAGTAAGAGCATAGAAGTTAGAGCTCCAAGGGCATCTATTAAGAATAACCTGCCTGCGCTGAGTTGCATATTGGGTATAGGTGGAGTGTTAATGACAGGGGGTTAGCTCATAATTTCGTAGAGCGCTGAAAACGCAACATCCCAGTTCATGGGGTGCAGCCCCATGCAGCACTACGCTTAAGCCCACCTTCTTCAAACAACATAATCACTGCATTTGTTGCGAAAATTCGAGGATCTCCCAGCGCCCCATAACACTCCAAATAAAAATTTCGCCGCCTTAGCTAATCTATCTTTCCATTTTGATGTTAGTACACTAAAACAACTTCCATGCAGACAAGCGAAATCGAAGATAAAATACGAGATTTGTTAGCCTCTGGACAGCAGGAGAACTGCATCCTTGCCTTAGAACTTATTCAGAGCCAACTCAATATGAGTGTAGAAGACTTCCTGCGTCAAACGCCCCTAACTTTTCAACCCAGAGCCAACAGCCGAACGGGCGAAGATTTTGGTCTAAAGCTAGAGTTGGGCCCCGTCCTCCTCCAATACGAATATAGCAAACGCTATGCGCCCTATGTTGGTACCATTGAGCGAGCTTTTAGGAAATTAGGCTTACGGCAAGCTGGGCAACTGCACTATCCTCCTAAGCAAAGCCTTCAATGGGAGGTAAAAGGACTATCAGCTACAGAAATTCAGGCGATCTTCAAAGCTGATTTTCAAGACTTAGTTCCTTATATTCATCAACAACTGATTGCTGATCCTTCATAGATCCTCCACTCATGCACAAGACAAAAGCACCTATACATCGACTTTTTCAGTACATGCAACCCTTTAGAGGGCATCTCTACTTATCTGCTTTGGCGAGTGTTCTCAACAAAGTGATTGACCTCATGCCACCACTCATTATTGGTTGGGCGGTAGATGCTGCTACCCATGATACTCCTGCTTGGATTAGCCGTAACTTTGAACTCTCAGATATTAGTTCAGTTGCCCTTTTCTTTGCCTTATTTATCGTGTTTGCTTTTATTTTGGAAAGTCTCTTTGAGTGGATGTTTAGTTATGGGTTCATGACTTTGGCACAAAAGGTTCAGCATCAACTGCGGATGGATGCCTATCAGCATTTGCAAAAACGAGAAATTGCCTATTTTGAGAAAGAGCGTACGGGTAATGTGATGGCGATTCTCAATGATGATATTAACCAACTGGAGCGTTTTCTCAACGACAGTTTTAACCAAATTATACAGCTTTTCACCCTCTACATTTTTGCAGCTTTAACCATGGGGGCCATGTCTTGGAAACTTACGCTCATCAGTTTATTCCCCATTCCGCTGATTCTTATAGGTAGTTTCTTTTATCAACGCAAGATTGGACCTTTTTACCAAAATATCAGACAATTGGTAGGGCATTTGGGGAGTCGTTTGGAAAATAATATTTCTGGAATTATGGTCATCAAAAGCTTTACGGCAGAGGACTATGAAGCTAAGCGTTTGGAAGAAGTTTCACAGGCTTATATGAAAGCCAATCATCGGGCTATTCAATGGAATGCTGCTTATATTCCAGTGATTAGAATGTTTATTGCTTTGGGGTTTGCAGTGGGAATGTTTGTTGGAATTTATTGGGTAATGACCGGACAAGAGGGGATGACGGCAGGAGCTTTGACCTTTTTTGCGATGATGATTCAGCGCATTTTATGGCCAATCACTCGATTGGGTAAGGTTGTGGATGAGTATGAGCGGGCTAAAGCCTCTGCGCGTCGGGTATTTGGGTTGATGGATGTTCCGAATCAACTTCCGCAAATTGCAACACCGGTCTTGGTGGATCGCTTCAAAGGGCAGCTTAGTGTAGAGGATGTTCATTTTCATTATGAGGAGAATTTACCGATTTTAAAGGGGATTAGCTTTAAGGTACAGGCTGGTGAAACTATTGGGATTGCAGGGACTACTGGTGCAGGTAAAACCACCCTAATCAAACTACTGCTGCGACTTTATGATGTAACTCAAGGGGCAATTAAGATTGATGGGGTTGATTTGCGAGAAATGGATCTCCAAATGCTAAGACGACAGATTGCGGTAGTGAGTCAGGACGTTTACCTTTTTCATGGTAGCATTCGGGAAAATATTGCTTATGGTCATGCCAATGCCAGTGAGGAGATGATTATCCAGGCTGCAAAAAAGGCTCAGCTCCATGATTTTATTATGAGCTTGCCTGATGGCTATGACAGCTTAGTTGGCGAGCGGGGCATCAAGCTCAGTGGTGGGCAACGCCAACGCCTAAGTATTGCCCGAGCTATTCTAAAAGATGCGCCCATTCTTATCTTGGATGAAGCTACCAGTGCGGTGGACACCGAAACCGAGCGGGCTATCCAAGAAAATCTCGATCAGCTTACTCAAGGGCGCAGTGCCTTTATTATTGCTCACCGACTTTCTACCCTACGCCAAGCGCATACAATTTTGGTGCTCAAGGCGGGGCAAATTGTGGAACAAGGCTCGCATGAGGAGCTGCTAGCTCAACAGGGGATTTACGAGGAGTTGTGGCGCATCCAAACTGGGGTGGCGACAGGCTCAAGCTAGTTGCAGCCATTGGCCGAGGCGCTCAGCGCCTCGCTCAAGTCTGGATTAAAGGTAATGCTATAATCAAAAGGCGAGCTGCCCGAGCAACTAAACGGCTGTTGATCGACATTCAAGGGAGAATACCAACTATCGGCATTCACCACTAGATTCCAATTCTCATCAAAACTCAGTGCCTTTACATTCATAGAATTAGAGTTGCCATTACTCAATTTGGCATAAAGAAAGCTGGCGTTTTCCACCGTTCCATCGGCAGGGTTAATCTTCGCTAAAACGGCTACCTTAGGTCCCCCACTCGCACCGTAGCTGCTCAACCAGCCATTTTGAGCAAAACGCCTAAAATCTTCACTACTACTGCCCTGTGCTCCTGTTGAGCTAAATACCGCATATAGACGATCTGCCCCATCCCAAAGCAGTCCGTAGCCCTTGCTATCATCTCCAGTTAGCTCATAGTCAGTCTTTACCCAAACTTGCTGTCCATTTTCAAATTTAGCCAAAATCGGGTTTTGATTATTGGAAGATACCTGTTGATAACCAATATAAAAACTCGTAGTACCATCATCCACTTTGAGTACACTACTCAACTCCGCTTCGCTATCATTAGGATTAAAGGTAGTAGCTGTTCCTACTGCACTCCTCGCATCACTTTGTTGAGGTTCTTTTCTACAAGCGGCTAAGGTGATGAGTATTAGACTTAAAATGCTTAGTATGCGCATCGTTTTTGTATTTTTTGGTAAAGGGAATATAAATCCGTACATATTTTCGAAGCCTATGCCAAAGGTCCCAAGGACTCCTTTGGCATAGGATTCAGTAAAATTCATTGAACTTCAATTGGTCTACGGTTTTATAAAAAAATGACCTATTTTTCAAATCTAAAAAACGTCTTCCTATTGCTTTCTAAAAAGTGCTATAATATTTTCAAAATCTTAGGATTCTCTTCCATTCAACGCAAAGTTCTACCCTTCCATTGGTATTTTTGAGGGAATAAACTTAGGGTACCTACCATAATAATATAAGCACTGTGTAAGAAAAGCGCAGGAATAAACACCTCTAACAATGCTTTGCGATGGAAAAAGCTGGTGGCAGATGCTAGGAGTTGGTAATCCACAAAGGCTTTGATCCCTAATTGTACACCAAAGCAGAGCATCAATTCCCAACCCCAGAACGGTGCTAAGAGCAAGCTCAACAGCAAAGAACAGCAAAAGAGCCATACGATGCCTAATTGTAGTTGTGTGCGCCAGTCTTGATAACTTCCCGACTTGCTGGCCCAACGCCTGCGTTGGCGAATAAAGCTAGACAGATTGCGCTTGAGTTCGGTTGCCACTAGAGCTTCGGGGCTCTTGATGAAGCGAATTTCTTGGGGATATTGGGCGGCTACCTTTTGCAAAAGCATCATATCATCGCCTGAGGCGAGTTGGTCAATGCCTTGAAACCCTCCTAGCTCTTCAAAAACTGCCTTGGGGTAAGCCAAATTAGCTCCATTGCACATACGCATCATGCGAGCATGAATGCCCGCGCCCGTAATGGCCATCATCCCTAGAAAATCGAGGGCTT
This sequence comes from uncultured Saprospiraceae bacterium, assembly GCA_964580485.1. Lineage (GTDB taxonomy): Bacteria > Bacteroidota > Bacteroidia > Chitinophagales > Saprospiraceae > Saprospira. The sequence continues at coordinate 9,029 of CAZOLU010000062.1, forward strand.
GAAAACGCTCAAAGATGCTCTTTGCTTTCACAAACTCTACTGGCGCGGCAATAAACTTGGCTTGTTCTTGCTCGTAGGTCTGCGCCATCAGGTGCAGCCAATGGCTAGGCACCTCACAATCAGCATCGGTGCAAACGATCAACTCGCCTTTGGCTTTGGAAATACCTAGCTCGATCGCCTTTTTTTTGTAAGAATAGATCTGCTCTTCTGTGCTTAAATGCTCCTGAAGTCGAAGTAAACGCAAGTTGGGGGCTTGCTCGGCTTCTACCAAGGCAGCCGTATCATCCTCAGAATGATCGTCGATGATAATGAGTTCAAAAAGGGAAGATGGGTAATTTTGGGCAAGAATATTTTGGATGGTCTTTTGAATATTGGCAGCTTCATTTCTTGCAGCCACCAATACGCTAATGCGAGTGCTTGGCTTAAAGTCAGGGTTCAACTTGCTTGATGGCAAGGCTCGCCATACTGCGCTATAGCGCAGCATCAGCATCGCATAAGCTGCCGTACATGCAGCCGCCAAAATCAAATAGCCAATCATTCTATTACACTTATTATGGTCATGGAACCTTATTTCCTATTTTACAATTTCCCAGAATCTACCCCACTTAAAACTACAAGCGAGCAAACAATACAAAAATAGGTTTGTTAATCCAATGTAAATTTAGTTATTTTGCTAGTCAGATTTAGTCTAAATTAAAAATATACAGGAGAAATTAAGAATATACAGGAGAAAGCCTCCCTTTAAATAAACATAGCATGCATCATTCCACAGAGCTTCTACCGCTTACTAAAATACCCATTAAGCAAATATTTAGGGTTGCGGAGATCAAAGATAATTTTCTTAGGTTGAAATTGTTGGAAATGGGTTGTCATCAAGGTATGCAAATTGAAAAAATACGGGTGACTTTAGGTCGTGGCCCTGTGATTATAAAATTGCACCCTAGTAAGACGCTATTGGCCTTACGCTTTGAGGAAGCTACACAAATACTAATGAAATGATTGCAACAGAGCAAAAGTTGAAGCGGATTGCATTATTGGGCAACCCTAATGCAGGGAAATCTTCGCTCTTTAATGCCTTGACGGGTCTCAATCAGAAGGTAGGAAATTTTGCGGGGGTAACGGTGGATAAAAAGACGGGAACTTGTCGCTTAGCTAAGTACGAAAAAGTAGAAGTTATTGATCTTCCTGGGATTTATAGCCTTTTTGCAAAATCTCCAGATGAGCGCGTGGTTTTGGAAGTCTTGCTTAATGAGCATTCCAAACTTCGTCCCGATCTGCTCTTGGTGGTACTAGACGCAGTCAATATTGAACGTAGTTTGGTACTGCTTACCCAGGCTAAAGAGTTAGGGTTTCCGGTAGTAGCACTGATGAATATGCTCGATGTGGCCAAGGATCAGGGTCTGAGTGTAGATTTACAAGCCCTAGAACAGCACTTGGGGCTTCCAGTACTGCCTATCAATGCTCGAAAAGAAGAAGGACTTCAAGCGGTAAAAAGCTTGCTGCTCGAATATGATAAGATTCCTTCTCCAACTAATACAGATTTTAGAGCACAACTGCTCATCACACAGGCTCCTTTTCTTCAGTTTTTGAAAGCAGAAGAAAGAGCCAAACTTTCTCAACAACTTGAAAACAGCGGTAAAGACAGTACCGACCTTCAGCTTGAAGATACTTTTGAACGAATGAATCGTGTGCAGGTGATGTTGGAGGAGGTGCTTGCACAACAGAATACGAGTACTAAAACCCTTAGTGATCGTATCGACCAAGTAGCTACTCACCCATTTTGGGGCTATTTGATCTACGGAGGGGTACTATTGTTGATCTTTCAACTCATTTTTGCCTTGGCAGATTATCCCATGGGCTGGATTGACAGTGCTTTTTCGGGGCTAAGTGCTTGGCTACAAAGTAGCCTACCCCCAAGCGTTTTAACCAAGCTCCTGACCGATGGCATCATTGCTGGAATTGGCGGAGTAGTGATTTTCATTCCTCAAATTGCTCTACTTTTTGGAGTTATCGCCCTTTTGGAGGAAAGTGGCTATATGTCGAGGGTCGTGGTGTTGATGGATCGCCCCATGCGACTTTTTGGGCTTAGTGGCAAAAGTGTAGTGCCTTTGATTTCTGGGGCAGCTTGTGCAGTGCCTGCCATCATGGCCGCCCGAAGTATTGGGAGTTGGAAAGAGCGATTGGTCACCGTCTTTGTTACACCTCTGATTAGCTGTGCTGCGCGACTGCCGGTCTATGTGATCATTATCGCCTTGGTGATTCCAGATCAAAATTTTATGGGGTTCAATTTGCAGGGACTCACGCTCTTGGCCTTATATTTTATCGGTATTTTGGGAGCCTTGCTTACCGCACTAGTGATGCGAGCTTTTCTAAAAACAAAGGAGCGACATATTTTTGTAATGGATTTGCCCTCTTATAAAGCCCCTCGATGGAAGCCCGTACTGTTTACGATTTATCAAAAGACTCGGGTTTTTGTATTGGAGGCGGGTAAGGTAATTTTGGCGATTTCGATTTTGCTTTGGGGCTTGGCTTCTTATGGCCCGCCCGCCGCTATGCAACAGGCCGAACCGGCTGCTCAAGCAGCCTTCGAGGCTCAGCAAGACCAAGAAAATGCGCAAAGCTATGAAGCCATCCTCGCCTCACAAAAGCTAGAGGCTAGCTATATTGGGCATTTAGGGCATTTTATCGAACCAGCGATTCGCCCACTGGGCTACGACTGGAAAATAGGTATTGGACTCATCACCTCTTTTGCTGCTAGAGAGGTTTTTGTTGGTACCCTGAGTACGATTTATAGTGTAGGGGATGAAAGTGAGGATAAATTGATTGAAAGAATGGAGAAGGCTACTTTTGCCAATACCGGCAAACCTGTCTTTACCTTGGCTACGGGGCTTTCTTTACTCATTTTTTATGCCTTTGCGATGCAGTGTATGAGTACCGTGGCTATTGTCTATCGAGAAACTGGGGGGTGGAAATGGCCAATCATTCAACTGCTTTATATGAGTGGGCTAGCCTATCTCCTTGCATTAGTCACCTATCAAATTTTTAACTAGATGGATCATATTATCGCCATAGCATTGGTTTTGGGAGCAGCTATATATCTCTTTTTTCACTTCCGCCAACAGTTTGGCAGTTCCAATACTGGAGGATGTAGTTCAGGTTGTAATCAGTGCAGTACCGACAAGTGGAAAGCCATAGAACAAGAAATTGCTAAGCAACAGTGTTCCACTTCTAAAGAGTAGGAGATATGGCTGCTTATTCAAACTGTTTCAACCATTCTACAGCTTGATCTTTATCGTTAAATATTTTCATTGGATAAACTGGTCTACTGAATTTGATGAATAAATTGGCAGCGATCTTGGCCACCCCACTCATTGGCATCACCACAGCCAAAGCCTTTACTTTTGACACAAAATTTTCATTTCGGGCAAAGTAATCTCTTACCGCTTTACTGCTTTTCTCATTAGCCGTTCTTATGTTGTAGACCACAAATAAGCCAGGTAGATGACCTTTAAGCTGCTCTCCCACGGTATTTACATGATTATCCACCATTTCTAGGGATGCATTCCCAGTATGGATATCTGCATGAATGATTCCATCCTCAAATAATACATCAGCATAGTCCGTAGAAAAGGATATCTTGTTATTCTCCATTATAATTTATTTAAACTGTTCCAACCACGATAAGGCCTTTTCTTCATCTGTAAAGATCTTAGTAGGATAAATGGGTTTACTAAATTTCAAAAACATATTTCCAGTTACCCTTGCCATATCTCTTGGTGACGACAGCCGAGGCGGTAACCATATTTTCAAAATCGTCACTAGCAAAATAGTCCCAGATTTCTTTGGGAATGGGTTTTATATTGTCGCTAAAGGTGAGATTAGGTACTGGCAAACGATCGCCAAAGGTAGCTCTAACTTGGTTAATATGATTTTTTATGACCTCTAAGTCTTCTTCCTGGTCTTTTCTGAAATAGGTATGCAAAATTCCATCCTCGAAATACAGATCTGCATAATCTGTTGAAAGTTCAAAATTTGGGGGTTGTTTCATTGAGAATATATTTTTAATTGGTAATGAGGGGGGCTAACACTAATCAAGCATACCCTTTAATGCTTAAAATTAAGCTTTTATTTAAAATAATTCAAATATAGTTGTAACGAAGCAGGGTTTTCTTATAAAAATCCAATAGATCTTAGCCAGTGAAGACAAGAGTCA
>CAZOLU010000063.1:0-1939 GCA_964580485.1 uncultured Saprospiraceae bacterium
TGGCCTGTTCTCGATCAGGAGATACAATAATTTTTCCTGTCAATTGAATATCTTCTTGTAACTCTCGGGTTTCTAATTTCCCAATTTTAATCTTTGGGTTTTGGAGTAAGCTATCTATATGTAAGACTAATGTTGCTGCTTCCTCATGATGCGGTTCCTCTTCTGCTGCACTATGATGACAAGCACTCAATACAAGAAGAGACAAGGTTATATATATATGTGTATATTTCATCTTATTTTAATTTTTAACGGTTGAAAAATAGGCCAACTGCATTTGTAGATTATGATACTTTTGTAGTTGTTGCAAATAGGCTAATTGACTAGCAAGAATGCGCTCTTGAATTTTTGCAAATTCAATAAAGTCAATTTCTCCTAAGTTATATTTTAATTGAGCGGCCTGATCTAGTTGAGCGAGCTGTGTCTTTGTTTCTGTTTGAAACTGACGAAGCGCTGCTTCCACATATTGCAATTCATTTTTTAGCTGTTGCCATTTTTTGCGATACTGATTTAGCTGTAATTCTTTCTCAAGCTCAAGTTGCTCTTGTTCTAATTGCAACTGCTCTTTTTGCACTTTAAAAGTCCTTCGGTCGAGTGGTACTTGCAGCCCTACACTCAAGCCTTGAAACAAAAAGCTGTGCTCTAGCGATTGGGCAAAATAGCCTAAATTCCAATTCAGTTGTTTGGATTTCAGATGTTGTAGCTCAGCCTTGGTCTTTAGAATTTTTTGTTGGTCCTCGTATGCTTGCATTAAAACAGGATCTAGCTTCAAGCTGTCCCAATTGTGCTTGCTAAGTCCTTCTTCTAAAGCACTGGGAGTCAAAAGCACTGCATCGTTGAGGTAAGCACGTTTTCTTAATTCCAAGGCAGCATTTTCTTCTTTATACTCCATAGTTTTTTGCGCTCTTTTCAGATCATTAAATTCCTTTTGAAAAAAGAGCCATTCCATGGCCTCTACTTCGCCCAACTCATACGCTGCTTTTATTTTGGGTACTAATTGCTGGTAGAGCATGATTAGACTATCATACCATTTTTTTTCTGTGGTATAATAATTCCATTGGTTGTAAGCCTCCCAAATATCAAAAGCCAATTCTTTTTTGAGTAGGGCTTCTTGATGCAGCATAGCGGCTTGCTCATAATCCAATACTTCTTTTGCTTTAGTATGTGCTTTTTTTCGGAAAAGCGGGCTAATGTCTTGAGAAATGGTCAAGAAATGGTCAAAGCGATCGTAGTTGATTTGCCCTCCTTGATAGGAGATATCTAAAGGTTCCCATATTCCTATGGCCTTTTGTTCAAGCCCTTGGGCTTTTCTTGCTAAGGCCTGCTTTTTCAATATAGGATGCTCTTGATAAGCATAGGCAATTGTTTCTTCTAGGCTACTGAGTGTTTGAGCCTGAGCAGTAACGCCTAATCCTAAAAATAGTAAAACCATCAAAGCATTGGGTACTCGGCGCCAACTCCACTGACTCATCAAGGCATAAATAGCAGGTAAAATCAGGAGGGTCAGTACGGTAGAAGTGATGAGCCCCCCAATAACCACCGTGGCTAAAGGACGTTGAACTCCGGCTCCACTACCAGCAGAAATAGCCATGGGCAAAAAGCCTAATGCTGCGACAATTGCCGTCATTAAAACAGGACGCAAACGCGACAAGCAAGCTTTCTTCAACAATTCAATAATTGAAATATTTTCCACCATGCCCTTTTGCATCTCTTTTACGGCATTGACCAATACAATACCATTCAATACCGCCACTCCAAATAGGGCAATAAAACCTATTCCAGAAGAAATACTAAAAGGCATTCCTCTCAACCAAAGGGCTAAAATTCCTCCAATAGCAGAAAAGGGAACCGCCATAAAGATAATTAAGCTGTCTTTGATAGATTGAAAAGCCATATACAATAGGAGTAGAATAAGCAACAATGCAATAGGAACGGCGATGAG
>CAZOLU010000063.1:1949-3531 GCA_964580485.1 uncultured Saprospiraceae bacterium
GATGAGTAATCGAGCAGATGCATTTTGCAAATTTTCAAACTGCCCACCATATTGAATCTCGTAACCTGCGGGCAAATTGAGATCTTTCTTCAATGCCACTTGAATTTCCCCTACCAAAGTAGCAACATCGGCATCTCGTACATTTACCCCCACATTGATAAATCGGCGAGCTTGCTCTCTAGAAATCAGCATAGGACCTTCCTTTTGTTTTACTTCGCTAAATAAGCTCAGAGGTACCAAATCACCATTGCTAGAACGCAGCGTCAATTGTTGGAGGTCTAGGTCATTTCGAAAATCCGAGGATAAGCGCAAAACCAAATCAAACTTTCGCTCGTCTTCAAAAATATAACCTACCGTTTCACCCGCATAAGCCGTACGCAACACAAGGTTGGCATCATCAATATGCACACCATATCGTGCCAACTGCTGTCGATCATATTCAATTTCCAGTTGTTGTAAACCATCCGTTTGATCTACTTTTACATCTCCTATGCCACTAATTCCTTGAATAATCTCAGCTGCTTGATCTGCTTTAGTTTTGAGCATATCAATATCCTCCCCAAAAATCTTAATAGCAATATCCGCTTTAGAACCCGTCATCAACTCATTAAAACGAAGCTGAATAGGTTGTGTAAACTGGTACTCAGCCCAGGTAATTTGCTCTAGTTTAGCCTTCATTTTTTCCGTCAACTCATCCCTTGTCTTGGCAGAAGTCCAATGCTCTTTATCCTTAAGAATGACCATAATATCGGCATCTTCTATAGCCATGGGGTCGGTGGGAACTTCTGCAGTACCTATTTTGGAGACGACATGCTTGACTTCGGGGAAGTTTTCTAGTAAAATAGCCTCAGCCTTGCCTGCGGTTTCGATACTCTCTTTGAGTGAGCTTCCAGGTTTAATGGCTTGTTGTACCGCAAGGTCCCCCTCCTCTAGTGTTGGAACAAATTCAGCTCCCATTTGAGCAAAAGTAAAAATGGAAAAAGCAAAAGCTATCACACTAATGCTGATAGTTATTAGGGGTTGTCGCAAAGAAAAGCCTAATATGGGTTGATAAACCCTTTGAAGTCCGTCCATCAATCGATCCGACCAAGTTTTTTTTGCACTGATTTTTCTTTTCAGCAACAAGGCAGCCATCACAGGTACATAGGTGATGGATAAAATCATTGAACCAATAATCGCAAAACCTACTGTTTGAGCCATCGGTCTAAAGGTCTTTCCCTCAATGCCTTCTAAAGTAAGAATTGGAATAAATACCACCAAAATAATCAAAACCCCAAAAGCCGCCGCCTTATAAATATCAGTAGCCGATCGATGCACCGCTTGGTCCATTTCTTTGGCCGATAAGGTTTTGCCTACATAAGCAATTCCTAAAGCATGTAAAATGCCTTCAACAATAATCACTGCTCCATCAATGACGATTCCAAAATCAATAGCTCCCAAAGACATTAAATTGGCAGAAATTCCAAAAATCTTCATCATGGTTAGCGCAAAAAGCAAAGACAAAGGAATAACAGAAGCTACAATAAGGCCCGCTCTCAAGTTACCTAGCAGCAACAACAGTACGAAAATAACAATCAAGCCC
>CAZOLU010000063.1:3541-13167 GCA_964580485.1 uncultured Saprospiraceae bacterium
GTAAATTAGATTCTACTGTTTTAATGGTCTTGCCAATCAAGTTTGCTCGATCTAAATAAGGGTATATGGTAACCCCTTCAGGAAGCGATTCTTGAATTTTTTCTACTCTACGCCTAACATTTGTCAAGACTTCAGAAGTATTCGCTCCTTTTAGCATTAAGGTAATTCCGCCAACGACTTCTCCTTTACCATCCATAGTCATGGCTCCATAGCGTTTAGCACTCCCAATTTCCACCTTGGCAATATCTTTTACATAAATTGGAACTCCTTGATGATTCTTAACCCATACCTCCTCAATCTCTGGGATAGATTCTAATCGTCCGTTAGAACGGATATAAAAAGAGTAAGGTCCTTTTTCAATATAACTGGCCCCACTATTCTGATTATTCTGTTGTACCGCTTCAATTACTTCTGGAATACTGAGTTCATAAGTCTTTAAGCGTTCTGGATTTAAAGCCAAAACATACTGTTTGAGATAGCCTCCAAAGCTACTGACCTCAATAATTCCCTTGGTGCCATTGAGTTGTCGCTTAACAATCCAATCCTGAATAGTACGAACTTTGGTAGCATCATATTTATGAGCAAACTCGGGCTCTACCGTCAGTACATATTGATAAATTTCACCTAAACCAGTAGTAATAGGCATCAATTCGGGCTCTGTAATTCCTTCTGGAATACTTCCTTTAGCAATAGACAACTGTTCTTGAACAAATTGCCTTGCTTTCATAACTGGCACATGGTCTTCAAAAACTACGGTAATTACAGATAAGCCGTAACGAGAGATCGAACGCACCTCCGTTACATCAGGAATATTCGTCATCACCGCCTCTATCGGATAGGTAATCAACTGCTCAACTTCCTGAGGAGCCAAGGTAGGAGCTGTAGATACAATTTGAACCTGATTGTTGGTAATATCAGGTACTGCACCTAAGGGAATTTCAGTTGCGGAGTAAACACCAATGCCAGCCAAACCTAAAACGGTAAGTATTACCAACAACTTATTTTCCAAAGAAAATTTTATAATCTTACTAAACATAATCAATATTTATAGATCTAAGACCCTTTGAGATCTTAGAAGATTCTACAATAAATTACCCATGAGATCAGACTCAAAGGAAAATGACTTTCAACTTTAAAGCTGAAAACTATAAATAATGATTATTGAGGGGGGCCTCGCTGATAGAGGCTATTGAAGAAGTCGATCTTCCATAAATGAGATAGAATAGACCTGTAAGTAGCAATACCTATTTCAGAAAAAATTCCTACTACTTTGTGATAAAAAGGAGGTACAGGAGCCGCTAGAAAACAGTTAGAACAGACCTCCTCCACAGACTTTGACTCCAACAAAGGTACAAGATGTTGTGCACCCATTTCCGGATGTACAAAAATATCTCCCAATGAAGGTTTTTCATTAGAAGCATAGGAATAGTGCCCCTCACAATCAAAACTGTGAGAATGAGGGATAATATTATGCAATACTAAAATCAGTACTGCTAAGAAGTTTAATATATGTGCAAGCGATTTGATAGAAATGCTCAATTAGTATGAATAAAGCTTTGTAAGTTCTTTGTAGACCTACGTAAAAGGTGCTTAAAGCAACTCCTTTAAGAGCAGATCAAGAATTATAAAAACAACATTAATTAAGCATAAAAAGGAGGAGCCCTTCCACTAATACAGGAAGTAAAAGAAGCTGTTGTGGCGCTTTCTTGAGAGGAATGAAATTTGGACTGAGTAAAAACAAGCAACTTCTTGAATAAGCCTGCTTTTTCAAATGGTAGATCAGGCGTATTGCTCAACATTTTTTGAGAATAGTCTGATACAATATCATTGGGTTCTTCTAAAAGAAGATTTTCCAGATGCTCAATCCCTAAATCACTTCCCAAAACACTTAAAAAATCAGGAAAGGAAAGTTCCTTTTGAGGAAGGTTCAATGCACTAGCCTCTTCTGCATGCAAGTGTGGGGTCATATTGTGCATCAGCAAAATAAGACAAGCCGCAGAATATAAGATGTATTGAAGTGCTTTCAATGAATCAAGGCTTAGGTAAAAAATTCAAATTCACGCAAAAATAAGCATCTTTGAAGTTTAAAGCTACTTTCTTTTACTAAATTTCACGTCCTTAGCGTTAAAATATTCTTAAAAAGAAGCACTCCCCGGTTGCTAGAACTGTTTAGCATCCTGATACTAGGATTTACAAGCTAATTTCTTATTAACTCCTTTTAAAATTTAGTATGTTTGCGACTTCAACAGTTAGTACAACAACAGACCAATAACAACGAATATGTCAAAGAAATATACCATTACAGCAGCCCTTCCTTATGCCAACGGCGCTTTACACCTTGGGCACCTTGCGGGGGCATATCTACCTGCGGATATCTATGCTCGTTTTTTGCGCTTGCAGGGCAAAGATGTGGCCTTTGTTTGTGGATCTGATGAGCATGGTGCAGCTATTACCATTCGTGCAAAGAAGGAAGGTCGCAGCCCACAAGAAATTATTGATACTTATCACAATATCAATAAGGATACCTTTGAAAAATTAGGTATTTCTTTTGACATCTATCATCGCACCTCTGATCCTTTGCATCATCAAACTGCACAGGAGTTTTTCAAAAAGCTCTACGACAAAGGTGGGGAATTTGATGTAAAAACTTCTGATCAATATTATGATGAGGAATTTAACCAATTTTTAGCCGATCGTTATATTGTGGGGACTTGTCCTAAATGTGGACATGAAGAAGCCTATGGCGATCAATGTGAGAATTGTGGTTCGGCCCTTTCTCCTAGCGATTTGATCAACCCTAAGTCTACCATGAGTGGGAAGACTCCAGTTTTAAAAGAAACTACACATTGGTATTTCAAACTGGATAAGCATGGGGAATGGTTGAAGGAATGGGTGGAAAAAGGCACTCTAGATGGTCAGCCTCATCATGATGCCTCTACCTGGCGCAAGCATGTCATTGGACAATGTAGCTCTTGGCTAGATGGGGGGCTGCAGCCTCGAGCTATCACTCGTGATTTGGATTGGGGAGTGAAGGTCCCAGTAGAAGGTGGAGAAGGTAAGGTACTTTATGTTTGGTTTGATGCGCCCATTGGCTATATCTCTGCCACCAAACAATGGGCTTTGGATCATGGTAAAAACTGGGAAGATTACTGGAAAGGGGATGATGTGGAATTGGTACACTTTATTGGTAAGGATAATATTGTTTTCCACTGTATCGTATTTCCTGCGATGTTGAAAGCAGATGGGACTTATGCTTTACCTAAAAATGTTCCTGCCAATCAGTTTTTGAATCTAGAAGGACGTAAATTTTCTAAATCTAAGGGTTGGGTGATTGAACAGCATGAGTATTTAAAAGATTTTGCTGATTTTCCCAATAAGGAGGATGCCTTACGCTATGCTTTAATTCGCACCATGCCTGAAAATAAAGATGGCGACTTCAAATGGGATGATTTTGTTGCTTTACATGACAATGAGCTGGCCGACAACTTAGGCAACTTTTTTAATCGAGTCATTTCTTTTATCCGAAAATATACAGAAAATATAGCCCCTGCTTTTAATCCTCAGATTGCGATTAAAGGAAGTTCAGAAACAGATGATAGCAGTTATGAGGCTTTCTCTAAGGAACAGCTCCTGCCTTTGGTGCAGCAATTGGAGCATAATATTTTGAGCTATGAATTTAAACAGGCTGCGGGGACATTTTTGGATATTTCCCGTTTGGGGAATGCCATGTTTCAAAGTAATGCCCCCTGGAAACTAGCAAAAACCAACCCTGAAGCAGAGGAGATTCCCGCAGTACTAGCCTTGGGCTTACAAATTGCAGCAACACTTTCTATCTGTGCACAGCCTTTTATCCCTTTCATCTCTGAAAAAATGAGGAAGATCTTACAATTGAACAAGGTACAAGCAGGTGATTTTCAAAGCCTAAAGGCTTCTTTAGCTAAAGGTCAGCCCTTAATTGCAACAGGACACGCAATTCAAGAAAACCCTCCCCTCCTATTTGCCAAGATTCAAAATAAAAAGGATAAAACTTGGTTGAATTTAGTAGAGCAACAAAAGCAAAAGTTTGAAGTATTGAAAGCTAAGATTGAAGCAGAGGATAAAGCCAAGGAGCAGGCAGAAAAGGCTGCTGAATTGAAAGAAGAAATTGAGTTTGACGATTTTGTTAAAGTAGAAATGCGTGCTGGTACCATCGAAGCAGCCGAAGCTGTACCCAAAACCAGCAGATTACTCAAATTGAGCGTAAATCTCGGTTTTGAAACCAGAACCATTGTTTCTGGCTTGGCAGAACACTACCAACCCGAAGAGCTCATCGGGCAACAGGTGATTGTAGTAGTCAACCTCAAGCCTCGTAAATTGCGTGGAGTGCTTTCGCAAGGCATGATCCTCACGGCGGAATCTCCTGAAGGCGATTTGAAACTGTTGCAACCTATGGGGAAAGTGACCAATGGGGCAATTGTAAAGTAATCAGATGGATGCCAGAGGGATAAACGATGATAGCTGCTCTTGCTGTGGTAGGAGCAGCTCATTCACAAATTAAAATTCCATCAATTTTGCTGCATCCTTTAGGCTTCGAAAATATGTACGGTTATATATATAAAACATTGCTTAGATGAACCGTATTTTTTATGCTCTTTTTAGCCTTCTGCTCAGTGGAAATCTTTGGGCACAAGACTATCCCAATGGATTCTACTTTCTACGCAATGATACGATTTTCGATCTCAATCAAAAACAAACAGGTGCTTTACAACTCCTCCCCTACTATCAGGCTGATTTTCTCGATACTATAGGTTCTTTAGCCTATCATCCAGATGAGCAATACTGGTATGGGGTGAGTTTTGTGCATGGAACAGTTATCCGTTTTCGAACAGATGGTTATTTTGAAAACTTAGGCCGCCCGATACATGAAAAAAACGGAACCCCTATGCCCAATGAGGAACTCAGTTCTGCAATAATAGTAGGACATGAGCTCTATGTATTGAGTTATGCAAGCAATAGCATATTTGCCATAGAGCTATCTGAACGCCCATTGCGATATAGAGATTTAGTGAGTCTTCCTCAACGCCTTCCCAATGGCTTAGGATTTGATCCTTATCGTAGAGAGCTGCTCGTTTTTCACCAATATGGTGGTAGTATTTATATCAATCCAGAAACAGGAGCTGCCGAAATAGAGAACAACAAATACAAAAATTTTCAACGCAATAGTTTTTTAATTTACGGTAAATTTTGGATGGATAAGGCAGGTTACCCTTTAATGCTGCATGGTAGACAGGGAGATTTAGTCTCCATTGATTTGAAAGAAAAAGTGGTGTATGACATTACAAATACTGGTTTTGCTTCGCCCAAGGATGCCGTACAAGCCATGCCAAGCCGCTTGCAGTTTCCACAAGAGCTGACACATTTAGAGGTAAAACCCTATATTGACCAAGCCCTTCAAATTGAATGGATACAGGGGCAACGCCGAGATATAGACCGTTATGAGTTGCAAGCTTACCGTAAAGATCACTGGGTCAAGTTGCAGTCTTTTCCAGCATACAACGCTTATCAAAGTTCAGGCAGATACGCTGGGCTAGATCGCTATGCTGAAGCTGGCGAACAATGCTATCGCTTGCGGATAGACTACCAAGGCGGCCACAGCCGCTACTCGCCTAGTGTTTGTATCGACTGGCAACAAGAAATCAAAACCCCTCGCCTAAGGCCTTCGCCTCAACTCATTAGCAGCGAATGGCCTTATATGCAGTTGCAGGCCTTAAACTGGGCTGGGCGGAAAATCCGTCTGCGTTTGTATCGGGCTTGGGATAATGCCTTGGTTCTAGAACAAGAGTTGGAGCCCATACTAGCAGATCAGGCTTTTTGGTTGGAGATCCCCCAAGGGCAAGGTTGGCATTGGGTAGAGCTGGTCAGCGATGGGCACATTTCAAGGCAAAAATTATATTTAGACTTGAAGAAATAGAACCGAAGCCCTGCTAACTTGTTCTAATAACCTATCTAGGTCTGCTTTTTAATATTGATTTAGAACAACATTCGTATATGCATCAAAATACCAATACTCTATCCATAGGCTACTTATTCTTAGCCAGTTTGCTCAGTGGTCTTTTACTAGGGTTTAGCTATTGGCCCTGGTCGCCTGTCTTGACGGTTTTTGTGGCTATTATTCCATTACTTAGGGTAGCTCGCCAAGCAGCCTTGTGGCCGAGTACACTTACTGCTTTGGGAGCTTCTGCTATTGCTGTCTTAATAGCCGATTGGGAGCTTTGGAGTAGACATGGATGGAGTGGGGGTATACTTATCTGGATCTTGCAAAGTCTGATTTTAAGTTTACCTTGGCTTAGCTTTCACCTCATTCATCATCGTCACAATACCAAACTAGGGATTTGGGCCTTGATTAGCAGTTACTTGGTGTTGGAATGGGCTTCTGGACAATTTTTAGGTTGGTGGCAGGGTTTTCAGTTGGGTTATGCTTTTATGAGTTTACCAATATTGGTACAATGGTATGCTTATTTGGGGGTAACGGGAGGCACCCTTTGGGCTTTGGCAATCAATAGTCAGTTGTTTAGAATTCTATTTCCAAGTAACCCCAAAGATAAAAAGGCTGGATGGATCAACCTTGCTCTATTCATCATCTTACCACTAGGCTACTCTTTTTGGTTATTCTTCAGCAGTACTCCTCAAACTCAGGATCATTCACCTATTTATATTGTAGATAATATCCGTACAAATGCTCCTCAAGATGCCCAATATCTTCTAACTAAGATGGATAGTAGCCAACTTAGTTCAAATACTTTGATGGCTCAGGGACAAGCATTACTGAATTGGCAATATGCTATAGCTGCAGACACCATAGCTCAGGCTTACTTGGGTAATCAGCCGATTTACAGTCGAGCTCTACAAACTCAAGGGATTGCTGGAGTTCGCCAAATCAACAGTCATTTACTCAATTGGGGGGAAAGCCCTACGGGCTTAATCAACCACAATACCTTGGTGCATGCTGATGCTGTGCGACTATACAAAAAGCAGGGGGTGCAACTCTTAATTAGCTTTGCAGCATCGGAAAAAGAGCTGAGCAGTTTATCTAAGTGGCGGCTTCAACGTTTGGCACAAAGCCGAGCATTGGAAAACCAAATTCCCATTATTGTCAATCACCCCCAACAACAAAGTATGCTCCTACACCCTAATGGTTACCTCAGTCCTATTGATTGGCAAGATGCTTCGGCAATATTAAAGAGGAGTAAGCATAGTGAAAGTTTTTATGGCAACTATGGTGATTTGGTGGGGCGTTTGTCTATATTTCTGAGTGCTTGGCTACTTTTGGCTACAATTGTAAAACCCTACCGTAAAAAATAAGCGAGATTTTTGTATTTTTAGGTTTGCTTGCAAAAACTATTTCAAAACTTTTTACAACTTCGTTTGCAAATACGCTCAACCCTTAGCTATGTCGGAAGAATTTGAACTCATGCGAGAACGGCAACTGCGTTATTTGAATCATTTTCCCAAATTTTTGATTCGAATAGCCATGGGGATTTCTATTCTATTTCACCCTTTATTGATCCTGCTCTATGCTTTTTTAATCTTAGCATGGTGCAATCCCTTTCTTTTTGGGGTACATAGTTTTGTTAAGGTGTTTCAACACCAAGTCAATACCATGTTGTTTATCTGGCTGGCGATTTTTTCTTTTGCAGTACCGATGTTAGCGATTTTTATGATGCGCGCCTTAGGTTTTGTGAGTAGTATGAGTATGCCCAAGCGCATGGAACGTATAGGCCCCTATATTGTCGTTGGCTTTCTCTACATGATTATTTTTGTCAACTTTAATAATAATCCAGGGGTTCCAGGAGAATTGCGCCTATTTTCTTTGGGAGCTACTATTGGGTTGTTTATGGCCTTTTTCATCAATCTTTTTACAAAAATCAGCATGCATACCGTAGGCATGGGTGGATTAGCAGCCATGGTGTTGATTGCGATTTCTCGCAGTTATGTATCGAATGAATATGTATTTGTACTCACCCTCTTTGCTTGTGGCTTGGTAGGCACAGCTCGGTTGATGCTCTCGGCACATGAGCCCGCAGATGTATATGGAGGCTATTTTATAGGAGTTTTGTCTGTAATTGTGGCAGGGCAATTTGTCTAATAATCAAATTCCATTTTTTCCATAGGAAATCCAAATAGACCGTAAGTTCTGATGTATCGAGCAACCTTATCGGGTACCATGTTCTCCCAGCCCTCTTCATCTTCTCTCACTTTACGTAAAACTTCAGAAGATCGGATGTGCAAAATATCCGCACTAAAACCTTCTACATCTACCACATGACCATGCACCAGCAAATGTTGGTATAAACTACGCAGGCCATCTGGTACGGGCAGGGTTTTAGCATTCATATATTCCCCACTCCCCTCTTTCATCTCAGGATATACATACATGGTTACATCTCGGGTAAACACCTCGCCAAAAGAGGTGAGTAGTCGGCCGTCTTTATTTCGTTCATACTTACCACTTACCAGGCTCAACAATGCCCTTGCTTCTACCACTAGTCCTAGTTTGAGGATGCGATAATTGCTGAGATAACCAATCAACTTTCGATAGCGATCACAATCTGTAATCATAACCGTTTGCCCTAAGTGATTGAGCAAATTGACCCGATCTAGGAAATCCTGCTCATCCACTTCTCCCCCTCTAGAACATAAACTATGCAGGGTCAGCTCCGTCATTACAAAGGTTTTGAGGGGATCTACCTCTGGTTCTGCCCGAAACTGTGCCGATGAGCTACGCAACATATCCATACTGACGAGAGTAGCTGGACGGAAATTACCTCGCACCACCAATAGGTTTTTCTTATACAAAAATTCAGAGACATGTACAGGCACCCCCTTTTTATCAAACACGGCGACATCGGTCATATTTTGTTTAATCAGCTCTAATGTCAACAGGCGATTATCAATATCTTTGAATTGTGGCCCTGTCAGACGCAACACATCAATTTTGATGCGGTCTTCAAGTTTATCCATCAAAGAAGCTACCAAAGTTTTGTAATCATCGAAATAACGATAACAAGCATAAATCATATTTACTCCCAAGATCCCAACCGCCTGTTGCTGTAGATTGGCATTACCATCCTTCATTTCGACATGTACAATAATATCGTTGGGATCAGAGTTGGGGTTGAGTTGAAAACGCATACCTACCCAGCCTTGCCCATTGATGGTACGATGATAGTTGATGGTGGTAACGGTATCGGCAAAAGCAAAGAGGTTGAGGTTGGGGCCCTGCCCTCCAAGGCGATCCAGCATCAGCTCATACTCATGATCCAACATTCGATACAGTCGAGATTCACAGACGTATCGCCCCGAAGGTTCATTCCCATAAATATCATCACTCACTACCTTATCGTATGCAGATATTGTTTTGGCAATGGTACCTGCTGCAGCACCCACCTTAAAAAAATAACGGGCCACCTCCTGCCCTGCCCCAATTTCAGCAAAGGAACCATAAATTTTGGGATCTAAATTGATCTCCAGTGCTTTTTGTTCGATTTCGAGTTGTTGACGCTGCTGCATAAATTTCAACGATAGATTGGAATTAAATAACTGGGATTACGCAGTCCAAAAATTTTGAAAATAAGAAATAAAAACAA
>CAZOLU010000064.1:0-3153 GCA_964580485.1 uncultured Saprospiraceae bacterium
ATATCAGGACAAAAGACTGGAATTTAACAAGTAGATAGAAATTTAAACATGCTCTAAACAATAAATAGGAAACTAAGGTTTTACCTAGCCTGGTTTTTAGCTTTCTATTTTGCTTAGTCTACTGAATTTAGATAAAGGTACAAAATTTGCAGATTTTGTTTACCCCAAGGAGTTTTAAGCAACTATTTTAGGGATAGTTTTCAGAGAACTTGCATCTTTGCTTAAAGAATCTTTAACTTTGAATAGTGAAAATATTATCTTAGCATGATATAATAATATGACATGTTAAATGTTTGTGCAATTGAGCCTAGGTTGTGGGCTTGGAATGAGAAATCATTATTTGACTACAACTAGGGATTAAATCTCCATAAGGATCCTGTTTCAGGGTTGCTTTGATGTTGTTGTTTTCAGAAAAAAAAGTTTATGAATAGGCCAACTAACTTACTTGCAGATTTTGAAGATTTAAGTACAGCAGAGTGGATTAAATCCATTGAGAAGTACCTAAAAGGTCGAGCGTATGAAACGCTCTATCATGAGGTTGAGCCTGGGGTGAAGCTAGCACCTTTTTATAGGAAGACCGAAACAGAGGGGCTGGCTTTGCCAGTTTTGCATAACAATGAATGGAAAGTTGCAGAGGCTTTTGAGTTGCAATCTCCTAAAACTACAAATGCTGCTATTTTAAAAGCCTTGGAAGCTGGAGTGGAGTTGATTTTATTGAAGATAGAGGATGGACAGCCTGCTATGCTAGAAGAGCTGTTGAATGGTGTATTCTTAGAGATGGTAGAGTTGCGTTTGTCTGGGGCAGCAGTTGTTAAAGCGCCTTTGGCTTGGGCTATAGCCTTGGCCAAGTTGCCCAATGCCGCATCCTCCTCAGGGATCTTGGAACTGCCAGCCTCTTCTCCTGAGCAAGCGGCACAGCTTTTGCTTGACATACAAGAGTTACTGCCTAATTGGCTAAGCATAGCTATTAAACTAGAACGGGGGAATGAAGCAACGCTAAGTCAGAGCCTTGCAAAAATAATTAAAGCAGGAGAAGCACAACTTTGGGCTTTGCTTGAATTGGGGGTTCCGAAGGTTAGTGCGGCTCAGGCTATTTTCTTCGAGCTAGAGGTGACTGATGACTACTTCCAATCGATAGCGATGCTTCGTAGTTTGCATAAGCTATGGGCTACGGTGCTTAATGCTTATGATCACGAGGGGCTTGCACAGCTGTTGCTACGTACTCAGATGAGTGGGGCTTCCGAAGATCCCTATTGGAATATGATCGCAGCGACTACCCAGGCTCTATCGGCAGCGATTGCAGAACCTTATGCGTTAGAGATTTATCCTCCTCAAACGAAGGACATTGCTTTTGGTCGTAGAATTGCAAGAAATATTCAACACCTCCTGAAAATGGAAAGTCATATAAATAAAATTATCGATCCTGCAGCAGGATCTTACTATATAGAAAATTACACTATGCAATTAACAAAAAAGGCTTGGAATCAATTTATTCATGAATAAAGGGGATCATTTTCATAAAAATCCATAAACCTAATATCCCAAAACAAATAAATACGGTTTGGACATCCCCGTATGAATAGATTTATCGCCATCATATTTATCCTGAGCTATTGCAGCTCTTACACTTTTGCTCAACCCAAGGATGATCGCTTGCTCACCAAACCGGTGTACCAAGCATTAAACAACTATGTTGAGTACTCTAATGAAATTGTGCACGCCCTTCAGGTGATGTATGATGATTTTGAGTATCTAAACACGGAGTTTAACGCCTTTGTAGAGCAAAAGCAGGATTCTGTTGTGTTTAAGATAGAGCCTTTGTTCAACAACTATGATTATTTTCCTGTTCTTCCCAGAGATCTATATCAACGTATTTTTGATGAAAATAATCAAATTGCCTTCGACCTTAGAGGGAAACCGCTCAAGTTTGTAGGTAAGGTTAAGCAGGTGAGTAGTGAACTAGAAGAAATTCGGCAAAAGTTAGAGCAGTATGTACAATCTGGAGATTATCGTACAGATACCAATTTGGCAAAAGGCTATGACTGGCTGAGAAGGGTAGAAGTTCTTTATTACGATATCTATGCCCTACAAGAAAAATTGCACTGGAATTTGAATGCAATTTTAAAAACCTACCAACCCGAGCCTAAAAATGAGTATTATCTGCGTGTAGTGGCAGAACTGCAAAAACTAATTAGTCAGTCTCAACGATTGCTACGGGCTGTACGTGCCAAAGATATTAGTGCTGGTTTGGCAGCAGAATGCGAAAAAATGAAAGACCTTTTGTATCAGTTGCGTAGTAGGCAGGTAGAAATTCTTTGGGGGATTCCTTCTGACGAACGTACTATCTACCTGAATTATAGCCTAATGCTGGATCGAGGCGAAAAGTTGTTGAACCATACTCTTACCTATCTCAACGAAAGAGAACAACATTATCAAGATCGGCCACATGATCCCTATTATTATTTTTACAACTATGACCTGTTGGGGAATTATAACCGTTATGGGAATGGGTTGACCATCTTGTTTAATAAAATAGTGAAATATACCAATGAGGAATGGCTTTGGGCCGAAGAGCTCCCTCCGATGTTTGAAATCGTTTACCCCAAACATCCTGCTTTTGACAGCCTAAGCAAAAAGAATATGCCTGATCCCGACTGGTATTTGGCACAGCTAGAAAGAATGAGACAGGATAGCTTACGCCGGATTGACAGCCTCAATAACCTGGTGAAAGTGGATACCCCAAAAGTAGGAGAGCTTTCCTTAGAGGGCTTTGCACAAAACAACCTTATTTTCCTGATCGATATTTCTTCTTCTATGAAAGAGGAAAACAAGTTGCCTTTGCTCAAAGCTTCTTTAGAACAGTTCTTGGATTTGATGCGTGCCGAGGATCATATCACCGTAATTGTTTATTCTCAAAAGGCCGAAATGCTCTTATCTCCTACCTCCGCAGCTCGAAAGGGGGAAATTATGGATGTTTTGAATACTTTGGAAGTCCAATCTGCAAGTAATGCCGATTTGGGCTTGGAAACGGCTTATTTGGTAGCACAAGAAAGCTTTATTGAAGATGGGAACAATCGCATCATCCTTTCTACAGATGGTAATTTCCAAATCAAAAAACGGAGAAAATTCAGGTGTTGTTAGTCAGGTGCCAGG
>CAZOLU010000064.1:3163-13049 GCA_964580485.1 uncultured Saprospiraceae bacterium
AAAAACGGACACAACGTCTTATCCGAAAAAGAGCGCGTCAAGACATCAAACTCAGTGTATTTTATTTTTCTGAAAAGGAATACAAAAATGTACAGGAAGGATTACAGCGCATTACCACTTGGGGGCAAGGGGGCTATCATTATATCACCTCTGAAAATGTGAGGGAAGCACTTTTGACCGAAGCCCAATCGGTACGAAAGACAAATACAACACAATAGCTTTTAACAATAAAAATCAAGCGTTCGTTTCCAAATTCGAAGCCTTTTTCTTACCTTGACTCTCAAATTAACGATAGCTTAACAAAGTATGTCTCCTTTAGCCTTTCTAATGGGGGCTTTTTAACTTCAAGGACTACTATCTTGAACCTGAGGGTTACATACTCTTGTGTTTGTGTATTTGATCGTCACTTTTGTAACAACACAACTAACCTTAGCGGTGTGAAAATACCAATAGCTCATCTTTAACACTAAACAAACAAAATAGAATAAAATGAGTAAAGACCTATTTGCTAAAGAAAAACTGGTATTAGGGCATCCACCTACCCTCTTTGTATTATTCTTTACAGAAATGTGGGAGCGCTTTTCCTTCTATGGAATGAGGGTTTTATTAGTCAACTTCCTCACCATGGCTTTAATTGGTTATAACCCTGGCTGGGAGTGGTCTGCCGAAAATGCAGGAGCTTTATTTGGAACCTATGCCATGTTGCTTTATATCACCCCTATCGCTGGTGGAATTTTGGCAGATAGATACATGGGCTATCGATGGGCCGTTGTGTTAGGTTCGATAATTATGACTCTAGGGCATGCTTCAATGGCCTTTGAAACAGAACTCTCCCTCTATCTAGGGCTAGCCCTGCTGGTGATCGGTACGGGCTTTTTCAAGCCGAACATGACTTCGATCGTTTCTGAAATGTATAAAAAAGTTCCTGAGAAAAAGGATGGAGCCTATACCATCTTTTATATGGGAGTTAATGCTGGTGCCTTCTTTGGTATGATGCTTTGTGGCTATTTGGCCGAAAAAGTTGGATGGGCCTGGGGCTTTGGTCTAGCGGGTGTTTTCATGCTTTTAGGTACGCTGCAGTTTTGGTTGGCCGAACCGCTTTTTGGAGGGATTGGTGCCAAGCCTACTGCTGAAAGCCGAGCAGCAGCCGAAAGAGAAGAAGCTGAAGCTAGTGCCGAAAAAGGCGAGGAGGTAGAAAAACGCAATCACTTTACCATGCTTGACAATATCCTCATTGTGATTTGTACAGTAATTGGTTTGGGATATGCGCTGAATGATCCACTTTCTAGTATTGCAGGGATCGACCTCTTTAAGTTTATGGGAACCGATTTCCTAAAAGGGCAGTATATTGCTATCCTTATTGCTTTGGTACTCTTCTTGGTACTGGTGATCTCTCGTTTGGTGCGCTATACCCCTGTGGTTAGAGATCGAATGATTGCCTTTATTATCTTTGCTTTCTTCACTGTTTTCTTCTGGATGGCTTTCGAACAAGGTGCTACCTCTTTGGTGATCTTTGCAAGAGATAACATCAATAGAGAGTTGGTAGGTACGGGAGCGATTATCTTTAATATTGTGAATGGTCTACTTACCGTCATTCCTCTACTCATCATCAGTTATGTGCTCTTCTTATTGTGGAAACGAACAGGAAAGGAGGTGCCCATGGCTAATCTAGTACTGGTGATCTGTTTTGCTGGACTTTGGGCCGTTGCAGGCTGGATGTTGTATCGTGATTTTAATACCACTGCGTATCAATTGGCTTATAAGGCTGAAAAAGTGGCTGTCATGGATGAGAAAACCAATGAGCAGAAAAAGACAGAAGATGGGGAATTGGTGTTTAGTTACAATCCTATTACGGAAAATACCAATGTAGATGAACTGAAAGGAGAAATTGTAGAGCAGACGGTTGTTTTGGGAGAAGCTTTTGTGAAGCTGAATGAAGGGGAGAAGGTAATGATGATTAACAAGGATAAAGATAAAACGGCCTTTGGCTTGCTGAGTAATGAAAATATCGAGGAGTTTAGAGAAAGAGGGAAGAAACTGAATCGGGATAATGGAATTGTGGAAGCAACTGTGCAGGAGGTTAAGGCTAACTGGGTAGAAATTACAGTATCTTGGTTCTCTATTCTCAACTCCTTTTTCATCATTGCATTTGCCTCCTTATTCTCCCGTTGGTGGGATAGCAAGTACAACCCCTCGGCCACTGCTAAATATGCCCTTGGATTGATTATCATGGCTATTGGTTTTGGACTATTGGCGATGGGGTCTTATGGGGTAGTAGACAGCAGTACTAAAGTAAGTATGATTTGGCTGATTCTAGCCTACCTCTTCCATACTCTTGGGGAACTCTGCCTGTCGCCTGTGGGCTTATCTTATGTAAGTAAACTGGTGCCGGCTCGTATGATTGCCTTTATGTTTGGAATGTGGTATCTGGCAATTGCTATCGGAAATAAACTTGCGGCTATATTGGGTGGTCAGATCGAGAATATTACCGAAAACTATTCTCTATCTACCTTCTTCCTGATCTTTACGATTGTCCCAGCAGTAGCAGGAGTGCTGATTCTATTGCTCAATCCTTTAATCAAGAAATTGATGCATGGGGTGAAATAGATTGTTGATAGCCTAATGATAAATGTTTAGCCAAAGTGGGGAGACCTGCTTTGGCTTTTTTCATAGCCTTACCATCACCCTAGCCTCAATGCTCATTCAAAAACTATGGCTTCTGGAGGTTCAGATATAGATAAAAAATAACTCACTTAAATGCGATATATATAAAATGTATATTAAATTTAGGCTTAAAAATCGCATCTTTTCTTTACGAGTAGAGTATGTGCACTACCTCTAGGACATTTTTATTTACTCCTACAAAAAATCTCAATTAAAGATGAAAAGATTAAGTTGTTTAGCAATTTTATTTTGCTTTTATCAGTTGAGCGCAGAAGCGCAATTGGCTACAACGTTGAATGCTGTTACGGATACAGAACTCGTCCTTCAACTAGAAAACCCTCAGTATCTATTACTACAAAAAGGGGGCGGGGATAGTGATTATCAACCTGCTACGCGCGAGGAAATTGCTCAAATGAGAGCTGATGGTTGGTTGCCCTTGGATGAAAGTGATGTACAAGGAACACTTACTTGTCAATGGGCAGATGGAGAAGGTGGTACCTTGACATGTCCAGAAGGTTCTGTTAGTTGTGGAGTATATACCAATGGTATTAACGCTGCAATTGCATGCGAAGATGTGAATGGTGTGGTTACCGCAGGCCCAGCACTAGAGAGAGCACTCAACTAATACGCTTGTTGAAATTTTGAATTGATAACAAAGTAGCGTTGATTTTGACAACAACAACGCTACTTTGTTCTAAATAAGAGTTCTGAAATGAAATTATTGTTTATTCATATAAGCCTTTTAATAGCTGTCCAAGCTTTTAGTCAAGAAATTCCTTGTAATTTAAGTCTACTCAATGTAGATCATGATAAGATTCTTCCAGGAGGGTTTGTCATGTCAGTCGCAGATGGGTATCAAAATGAGGATGGGGTATATGCTTTTAAATCAAGTAGTTTCACAAAATATGTTAGTAGCTCTACGGCAACACTAAAAGTTCCAAACACAAAAATCCAAGAGCTTTCAGAAAATCAATTTTCTTTGATTCAAGATTTGAACAATAATGAAAGTTTTGAAGATGATCGGTCTCTGGTGTTTAAAAAAAATGAAGTTTTAAGACTAAATTTTCCCTTGTATAATCCTCAGGGCAAAAAAGTTTTTGATTTGCCGGTCTTGTTCAATGTTGGAAAATACAGAGGAATGCAGGAGATGGTTATCAAGCCCTTGCTCAAGTTTGCCGTTGAGGGACATCAAATAGATGGTGTAGATTCTATCATTTACTATCCCCATTCCATTATTCCAAAAATCTATATCTATCCAAAATATGGACGCCCCTATTTCGTGGTAGACGAACCATTCAAAATAGATAGCACTTGGTATGTTTTTGAGCAGCCAGATATTTTCGAGGCTAAGATTCAACTAAGAAAAATTAAAGAAGGAGAGCCGCTGTATGGTTATCGTAAGGGACATGTTGTGAATATGGATAAGTTATCCTCTATGGTTGGAGATCTGTTTGGCAAGGATGCTTTTGAGAAGGAATATAGCTTGCATCATTTCTGGGGGCCTTGGTGTGGTCCATGCCGTGCAGAATTTTCCGATTTATCAGAATTAAGTGATAGGTTGGAGCATAGTAATATTAAACTGATGAATTACTGTGTTATTTTTAATTTTAGTCCAGGGACTGCTGAAAAATATAGAGATGAACTAGAGATCCTGATGGAGGAAGGCATTGTAAATGCAACACAACATATTACAGTACTTTCAGGTCAGAAGGCTCAGGAATGTGAATTGGGATCAAGAAATATGTTTTTACATGCCTGTCACCCTTTTCAGTTGTTCAACAACAATAGTTACCCAACCTATATTCTTTTAAATAAAGCGGGGGAAATATTGTATCGGGGCAATCCATTTATTGATGAGGAGTTTATGAACCTGCTGGATGATATTTTAGAGAAAGATTGATGCTGGCTAGTTTCTTCCAGAGGTATATGTGTTTGGCGTAGACTTATTTTTATTTCATGGAAGCATTTTAAAATATTATAAAATATATAGGTTTTTACAAAAAAACTTATGCCTATCCAGGAATCTCCCATTCCACCATAATGAACTTATCCAACCAACCGTAGCGAATAAAGGTAAAACCCCAAGGAATCGTGCGCAGGAGCATATCGAAAGAGCCCTTTTCGACCTTGAGCTTCCAGCGATCAGCCTCTTCTTCGATGCTACCATCTCGCACCAGAAAGGTACCTCGCAGAGCATCAGGCGACATGGTTTTGAGGCGAGGCCAGTTGTTGATGGCACCCTGCAAGAGGCTATCACAAGTTTTGAGTTCTTCTTCAGTAAGCCCTACATCCATAGGAACTGGAGTGCTGAGTGGGAGCCCACACATGATTTTATTCAAAACCAGCTCATTCTCAGGATGAGAAGTTTGACCTGTAACAATATATTGGAGCATGTGTACGGCTCGTATTTGGGCTTCTTCACTCACAAATTTACCCTTATCAATCATCTTTAGTGCCATAAAGAGTCGGGTATAGTAGGCGTGCAGCAAGACCATCCCCGCATTACGCACATAGAGGGGCTCATCTACGGGTTTATCGGCAGCTTTGGGGGCTTTTTGTTCTACTTCGGGTTGGAGGGTGGAGGGAAGCTCGGATTCCTCTCCGCCTTTTTTGAGATGTTCAAGCAGTTGTTCTTCTTCTTTTTCTAGAGATTCGATGCCTACTTCATTGGTTTTAATTTGATTTTCCAACTCAGCCTTGCGGGCTTCTGCAAGTGCTTTGTTGCGCTGTTCGATCAAAGCTCTAAGGTATTGGAACACTGCACGGACCCTAGTTTTACTGCGTTGCAATTCGGCTTTGATATTGGCATCCCACTGAGCATCGAGCAGGCGATCAATTTGGTCGTTTTGTGCCAGCTCTTGTGTGAGTAGTTTACGGCGAATGGCCTCCAGCTCCTCAGGAGTACTAGCCTTTTCAATATTTTGAATTAGGGTACGCTCTTGCTGCACTACTTTTTGTAGATCCTGAGCGATGAGTACTCTTAATCGTGCCAAGACTCGGCGGTAGAGATAATTCCCAAGGTCATCGCTAAGCCCCGAACTGGCTTTAAAATCCTCCCAAAGTCCTGCCAAGCTTTGTATCCCTAGGTTCTCTATTTGGCGAAGAAAGGCCAGGGCTTCTTCATCAAGTAGGGTGCTGCTGTCGGGCGTTTCAATGACTTCGCCTTCTCCATCTAGTTGCCTAGCCGTCAGCAGCTCTACTTCTGTAGGGTCTGGTAATTCTGGGAGGGGCTTGGCAGAGGGGATTTTCAGGCTTTGTAGCTCCTCCTGCATTTGTTGCAGCTCCGTTTTGAGTCTGCTTTGCTCTGTTCGAAGATGTCGGACGCTAAAGGGCTCCTGTTGTTTTAAGAGGTTGAGCTGCCCTTCTAGTTGAGCAATTTGCCGCCAAGTCATAATTTGTCGGATCAGTTCTTCTCCAACTGCATCTTCCTTGATGCTATCTCTAAGGTTTTGTAATTCTTCTGCTGTATTGGCAATGCGCTCATATAGTTCTTTGGGGTTGGCAGGTGCATTGGGTAATCCCTCTGCTTCAACCTGTTCACGATTCAGAATATAAATCATGCTTCGGTTTTGCTGCTGATATTCTATTTGCAGTGCTTGAAGACTAGCATTTAAATTTTCAATTTCACTTTCATCTTTGGTATTGTCTTTTTGTTCTTTGATGTCCTGAATTTCTGCTTGCATAAGCATTAGAATCAAGGAACTTTGCATATCGCCCGAGCCATAGAGCTTTCTTTTCCACTCATTAATAATAGCCACTTTATTGCGTTGTGTAGCACGGGTGGCGGTATCTAGGAAAGCTTGTAGATAATCTCGAATGCTAAAAGGTTTGGCATCTAGTTGCATAATGAAGCGCAGTAGCACCTCCTTGGCCATAAACATATTGCTATCGGATAAGGCTTTGCCCAACTCTTGAATGTATCGTTGCACTAGTGGCATGGTTTGGGGAGCAATTAGTAGGATGATTTCCCAGAAGCTGCTGTTTTGCATCTCCATAATCAATCGACTACGCATTTGTGCATTTCCCAATTGCTCTTCAATCAAAGCTCTGACGGCATCAGGTTGCTCGGCCAGGAGTTCTAATAGTAGCCTTTCCATAGCTCTTTTGGAGTTGTACTTGGCTTTTACCGCAGCATCGGTATAAACTCCCTTTTGAATATAGGCTTTGAGGGTTTCCAGGCGTTGTTCTTCTTTTAAAATCAGTCCAGCTTCTTCTTGTTGTTTTCTGAATACGGCTTCTAAAAGAGCTTTTTCTGCCGCTAATAATTCCTCATCCTCAGTAAGTGGAGCTATGATATCGCCAAAGAAACTCAGTCGAGTGCCAGGATTGTTCGCCGCTAGGTTTTTCATATACTCCAAGAGCTGAGAGGGGGCAATGTTAAATGCTTTTCCGACTTCAATGACCAGTTCTTTGATAAAGTCGCTGGCGGATTGCCGAGCCGTGCCCGTAAATAGCAATTCGGTTACTTTGCTCCATTTAAAATAGCGGTCATCGATCTTTTGAAGGCTGGGAATGATCTGTGCGGCTTTGATTTTTTCAAGCATAATAGCTGCTGAAATGGCAAAACCAGCAAAGTTGGGAAAGAGTAGGACTAGAACCTGCTCTAAGGTTTCGGCACTGAGCTGATTGACCAAGCGTTGCCAAACCACTGGGTTTCGCCCCAGGCGAGCGAAGGCTTGCCTGAGTTTTTCAGGGAATTTTTCAGCAAATTCCTGAATAATATCTTCGATACTGCGCTTGCGATATTCTTCGGCCCACCAAGGAACCGAGCCATACTGAAGGAAAAAGACGAGAAAGTCCATCTGAGAGGTGCTAGAAGGACTGTCGAGAGCTTCTTCTTCGGCTTCCTTAGTCAACTCAGCTTGTATTTCTTGCACAACCTTTTCCAGCTCTTGAATATCTTCCGCTAATTTTTGAAGTTCTTCACTAATTCGTTTTTCTTGTCGTTTGAGTCTTCTTTCAGCGGCTTTATTGATACGACTTTCTGTCAGACCAGTTTGCGTTTCCGTTAGGCGAATTTGCAAGCGATTTTGGTCACTTTGCAAACTTGCTAGGAGGCTTTCAAATTCGGCTAAAAGCTTTTCGCGCTGCTGAGGCGTTTTGGCTTTTTCATAATCTCTCAAGAGCTTGCGTTGCAAGCGTTTGAGGCTTTTTTTTGTTGTTGATAATTCTTGCTTTAGTCGCTGACGCTCATCGGCCAAACTTTTGAGTTTTTTCTTTTGTTCCTCTTCTTTTTCTTGCAAGGCTGCATCTTGGTTTTCAAGGAGTTGTTCTTCTGCTTGGAGCTGTCGGCTGAGTTGACTAATTTTGCGTTCAAGTTCAATTTTTTGTACTCCAAGGCTTCGGGCACTTTCGGGGGCTGCTGCGCCAAGTTGATCCAAGCGCTGACGTAGTTTTTGCAGGCGTTTGCGCAAAGACTTTCGTTCCCTTTTCAGGCGTTTGATGTCGGGGAGAGGGAGTTGTTCGGCTTTGATTTGGCTTTGTAGGGTTCTCAGTTGTTGCAGCAGCTCCTCTTCTTCGGTTTGCAAGACTCGGCGCTCTTGTAGTTGCTGCTCTAATTTTTCGGAGAGGTCGGGATTGATTTCATAAATAGCTCGCAAAAGCTCGCTTCTGGTGAGGTCGTAGCGTTGGCTAGAAGCTTGTTGAAGATGTCCGAAAAAGAGTTCGAGCCCCTCTTGAAAGGGGGCACGAGCCAAGCTAGTGGCTTTTTCAATAGCCAGGCGAGTGAGGGCCTCTTTGCTAAAGCGGCCACTGCGATTGAGCATATATTCCAAGGCAGCTTCTTTGACGGCTTGTTGCCCTTGGTTGCTACTCAAGCCCACTAGTTTATTGGCAAAGGATTGAAATTCTCGAAGCATACCCTTTAGGAATCGGAGCTGATCGTCTGGAATAGGTTCGAGGAGTTGAAAGATCTGCTGATCGTTAAACTGCAGCACTAGTCGCCGCATAAAATTTTCGTCTTGAGCATGTTTTAGTAACATGCGTTGTAAGGGGACAAGGCGCTTGTTGGTCAGGCGATCGAAAAGCGCATGGATAGAGCTGCGGCTATCGGCACTAGCCCAGTAAGGGATGGAGCCATACTGCAAGAAGTATTCAAGCACGTCGAGGTCGCTATATTGTTTGCTGTGTTCGGGTTTTACACCATCGGAGCGGTAGATGATGTCTTCATCGGCAACATGGGTGTATTTAGACTGAATAGCTTCGATAATTTTCTGTATGAATGCTTGCTCTTTGTAACTGACGCGTTTGCCTTTACGCACTTGGTCGAGGGCATATTCCATAGCAGCTGACAAAATGGCTTTATCTACGCTTTTTTGTCCTCGCATGGCCCGATAGCGTTTGCCTAGGCGGCGGCGAATGGTGCGTAGTTGTTTGATAGCGGTAGCCCCATAGCGTTCGTAGATGCTGCTGATCAGTCGTTCTATTTGTTGGGTTGGGAGTTGGTAAATGATGCGATCGAGCAGGCGTTTATTTTTTTTGCTAAGTTTGAGGACCAAGGCGGCTACTCGCTCGGGGGATTTACGCATCAACTCATCGAAGATCTTGTCGATGGATTGGTTTTTGGTATCAGCCCAGCTGGGGTAGTGCCCATCTTCTAAAAAGCGTTCCAGTATTGCCCATTTGGAGACTCGGATGTTGCCAAAACCATCTTTTTCGAATTTATCTTTATTGGCTTTTAGGATTTTTTCTCGGATGATGTTGCGGGCTTTGCTTTTGAATACCGACTCTATTTTTCGGCTGAGGTCACGCATATTTTCGAGGTCGCTGATATTGATGGTGGGGAGGTCAACCACAATTTTGTTGATGACTACATGAACATCTGGCGGGACAAGTTCGGAGAAGACTTGGTCTAGGATTTCTCCAATTTTGTGTTTGTAGAGATAAACGATGGCAGACTGGAGCTCTTTGATTTTGGATTCTTCGAGGTCTCCTTCAACAGCTAGGTTGATAATTTGTTTTTCAATGTTATGTTCTTGTTTTTCAAATTTCAAGGCCTGCGGTTTTTGTGGTAGAAACTGTCTTGCCAAAGGGTTGCGGTAGCGCTGTGTAGTGCTGCGACTGTAAGGAGCACCCCATAGGGGTGAGCGAATAGCGAAGCACGGAACATAGCGCCTGCCCATTGGGGCAGGACCGCCCTAACAAATATAGGTCTTTTTTATGAATAAGGATAGACCTTGTGGAGCTTAAAAAAGGGGTGGGCTGTAATATTTTCAGTAAAAGC
>CAZOLU010000065.1:0-13024 GCA_964580485.1 uncultured Saprospiraceae bacterium
AAAAAATCGAAATTCGAGATTGGGATAATACCATTCTATGGACCTATACCATGAACGACTCCCTACAACGCCTACACCATGATATTACAGTAATGCCTAATGGCAACATCCTAGCTATTGCTTGGGAGAAAAAAACCATGATGGAAGCTATCAATGCTGGTCGTGATACCAGTAAACTCAGTGAAGGAGAACTTTGGCCCGATAAGATTGTAGAAATAGAACCCAACCTTACAACTGGAGCCGCCAGTATCGTATGGGAGTGGCATGCTTGGGACCATCTCATTCAAGACTATGACAGTAGCAAAGCCAATTATGGGGTAGTTGCCAACAATCCTCATAAAATTGACATCAACTACACCCCTTACAACACCTATGCCGATTGGATGCATGCCAATGCCTTGGCTTACAACCCAGGTTTAGACCAAATTGCCATCAGCGTACCTACCTTCAATGAAATTTGGATCATCGACCACAGTACCACTAGCGCACAAGCCGCTAGCAGTTCTGGCGGTTTAGGAGGTCGTGGAGGCGATTTGCTCTATCGCTGGGGAAACCCAGCTGCCTACCAAGTCAGTGGCACACAAAAGCTATTCTATCAGCACGACATTCACTGGGCTGGCCGATCGCTACCCAACACCCACCCAGAATGGGGTAAAATGGTCGTTTTCAACAACCAAGTAGGTGCCGACTACTCGAGCGCACATACCTTCTCCCCAGTTTTCGATAGCTACAATTGGGAGTATACCATGACTGGCAATACTTGGGGGCCCGTCGATTTCGATTGGTCATTTACCGCCGATCCTCCACAAGACATGCACTCTACTGGTCTGTCCAGTATTCAAATCCTACCCAACAACAACCGCCTAATCTGTATCGGGCGTTGGGGACGCAGCATCGAGGTTACCGATTCAGGTGATGTGGTTTGGGAATACATCAACCCCCTAAAAGCAGGCAACCCCATAGCTCAAGGCGATACAAGCCTTACTATCAATGCCAACCTTCAATTTCGCATGACGCGCTATGCACCTGATTATGCCGCTTTTACAGGCAAAGCTCTTACGCCTTCAGGCTATATCGAGTTGAACCCAGATACCAACTTTTGTGCCTTGCTCTTGAATGTAGAACCCTTGGAAACAAACAAGCAGATCGGAATCAGCGTATTCCCCAATCCTAGCCAAGGCCAGTTTCAGATAACATTTGACCAAGCTCTTAATCAAGAACATCAACTGGTCATCTTCAATCAACTCGGACAGCAAGTTTGGCAGGCCATCATTCGTGAAAATCAGAGCAGTATCGACCTTGGACATCTCCCCACAGGTTGTTACTGGCTCAGTGTAGATGGTCGAGCAGCAGCTCAACTCATCAAGCAGTAGCCAACAGCGCATCGGGACGAGCCCCAATGGATGGGAATTGCACACTTTCCGCGCGCAATCGCACAAAGCGCTGAAGGTGCGACATTCCTGTACATGGGGTGTAGTCCCATGCACCTCAACAGCTATTATGTGTTTAGCTTCGGGAGTCTGGCTCCCGAAGCCATCCCCATGCACAATCCCCTTAATCCTCCTCTATTTTCCAATGCGCCAGATCAAAACGCTTTTCCATCAAATCAGATTCCTCTTCGCTAAGACTAGGGAAAAAATTGATTCCCGTTTGCTGTTCAATCACTTCAATCGCACAAGCAAAATCCCTCAAATCCCGATCGCTCGCCTCATTATCCAATAAAAAAGCAATCCCCTCTTGCCCTTGATAATCCAAAATCACCTTATAAAAAGCCCTAGGCACCTCTACCCCCTCCCCAATCGTTTGGTTCTTGGGTAAACGCTTTCGCAGCACCGGCCCCGTGATTACATAAATATGCTGATGCTCCAAAGCCCAATTCCGAACACGATGCTCTAGTTTTTTCCATACCCCCCGATTAAAGCCCGGCACCTGAGGAGAGATATTACTCAAATAAAAACTCTCGTCCATCGCAATCTCACTAAAATCCATATCCTCTGCCGGCACCAAATGCCCTCGGTCATAGCCCGAATGACTATAATCTGCATCCCTTGCCGTTTGGTCCCAAACAGGATCTTGCTTAAAATTATGCCGCCGCTCTGCTTTTTCGGCATTCACCCGCCAACTGTTCAACTCATAAGCCACCCATTCCGCATTCTTATTTTTGGTACAATAGGAAATGCTAAAATATTCATGAGGAATCAATTGGTCTCCCATTGCCTGAGTGGGCAGGTAGTCTTTGAGCAGTTGAGGTTCCGCCCCTCTTTCAGAACGATTCTTTTGGGGATCAACAGCAGGCTTGGGCTGCTCCCCTTGCTGATTTCCACAAGCCACACAAAACCAAAAGCTCACTATTAAAAAACTTAGACGCTGAACAGTATATTGAATAGACATTATTTAGAATGATTTTAAATACTTAAATTAGAAAACTTGACTACAACCTGTTTTTTATAAGTTTGTTAAAAACTTCAACAAAACCTTAGATTATAAAACCGTATACCAATTGAACACAGTGTCCGTAAAGTTTTTTTTAATATAGCTTTTATGGAGTAGCCCTGAAAGCGAGCTGGCATGATGCAATGCATCATAAGTGTAGGCAGTGATTCCAGTTGCGAGGTGGTGAAGCCCCTCGCTAAGTATTCTACAATAACTTTCCGGACGCTGCATTGAATTTCAATCAATTTTACTAAATCCTATGCCAAAGGTTCCAAGGACTCCTTTGGCATAGGCTTCGGAAATGTATACGGTTTTACACCTTAAATTCCTTGAAGCAAAGTTAAGTCTTTCACATTAGCAAATCAAGAAATTATGGCACAGCCACCCAAATACCGACAAGACGAATATGAGGAGCCATTTATCAATCTCCCCCTACCCAAGGTATACCTCTATCTACTCTTACTGAGTCTGACCATTTTATTTGTGACCTTTGCCGTGGGTTATGTATTTACCCGTGCTGCACAAGAAACTTCGGGGGTTTACCTCCCTCCTATTTTTATCGTCAATTCGGTTTTGCTGCTTGCCAGTAGTTGGGCCATCAACAGAGCCAACAAGGCCTACAAGGCCGACAATACCAAGGGCTACCAACAGGCCCTTTGGATTACCTTTGGCTTAACCATGGTCTTTCTCTTTCTCCAAATACTTGGCTGGACCATGTACTACGATTTGTTGATGGGTGAAAATATTGGGAATGGCAAAAATTATCTTTATGCGATTTCGGGACTGCATTTTGCTCACGTGGTAGGAGGGCTGCCCTTCTTACTCATGTTCATCATCACCGCCTATAAGCGTATGAAAGAGCCCGTTAGCGTCTTAGTCTATTTTTCTGATCCCAACAAACTGATGCGCCTACAACTGCTGAGCACCTACTGGCATTTTCTAGATGGACTTTGGCTCTTTTTGGTTGCCTTTTTTCTGCTTAATATGTTTTTGTAAGGATCTGGATCTTTATTTGAAGGAATATCCAATCCCCCCTTGCTTGAGCTTGGGGGATTTTTTTACAACTCCACGGCCTCATACTCCTCTTCCCCCATCAGCTCCCCAAAGCCTTCATCTACCACCAAGACCTCCTCATAGGTCAAGCCATACAACTTATACACCAAGACATCTATCTCTTGCTCTAAGGCGCTACTGTCTGCTTGGGGATCGTCTTTGTGAAAGTCTAGCAGTTGTGCTTCTAGCAACTTCAAAAATAAAATACGATTCACCCAGCTCAGACATAGCTCAAGGCCCACATTAAAAAGCTGTTCTTCTCTTGTTTTTCCAAAGCTACTGAGCTTATCTACCTTCCGCAGATAATCTCGATCATCCAAGGTAAAAATGGTAGATTCCAGCAAAGAGCCGTAGTTGCGTTTTCCTTTGGCTTTGCGTTGAATGACTTTCTTTCCTTTTTGTTTGACTTCTTCTAGTCCAATAATATGCAGCAACTCATAATAGAATTGCTTATTCAGTTGGTTGCTGTCATTTCCAAAGCTTTCGCCTAAGAGATGCACTGGAGAGAAGATCTTATATAGGGCGGTCAGTTTTTTATCTTTCTGGTTTTTGAGGTCTAAGAGCTTTTCATAATCTTTTAGATTGATGTATAAAAAGGGGAGATCCTCTTCTACTTCAGCGATATATTTAGCAGCAATTTCTTTGTAGAATAGCTCTGTTTTGGAGCTGTCTTTCTTTCCTGAATCAAACTCTTTAAATTCTTTGAGGAGTTTTCTGTTTTTGTAGAAATAGTCATAGAAATCTTCTCCTTTGAATAGGTACCACTCAAAACCATTGGTGGCAATCAAATGTTTGATGTTGTTGTTCTCATTATTCACTCGCTCTCTAAGGTAATAGAGGAGGAGTTCTTGCAGGGCTTTTTTGTTGATGTTGTCGGTCTTTAAAAACTCTGCGCTATTGCTTGGCTTCTTTGCTTCCAGCAGTATCCCAATTTTGCTTTTGGCATTCTTACCTAAATAGATGGCTAAGTCTATACGGTCTTTGGTGTTGATGAGGTGATCTTGATAAAAGGTATTTTGTAGGAAATCACTTATGTATTTTTTGATGTTCTCCTCACTTTCATTCTTGTCTTCATTGATTTTGATGTGATTCAAACAGTCGGTCAGCTGCGCTTTAAATAGGTTGACATCTTTTCTTAATGGTTTGAATTTACGATAGGCTGGATTCAGAACTTTGGAAGGTCTTGTCTGGAGCTTCATTTATTATTCGTTTTAGGTGTTGACTTTTTTGAGTATATGTTAAAGATAGATCTTTTCTTTTAAAGTTCATAAATTTTCAAAAGTTTCTTTTGGAGCTGGGACATGCGCAGATCGACTTTTTGAAGCCTTCCTTTAGGCTTCAAAAAAGCAAGCATTACGCCAAACACATAAAGCGCTGAAAGCGCGAAATTTCAGTCCATAGGGTCTGAGCCTCATGGACTACTACATTTAATACACTGTCCGGAAAGTAATTTTATGCATCTTTTTTGGAGAGCGCTGAAAGTGCGACATCCAAGCTGCGAGGCGGTGTAGCCCCTCGCACAGGATCATGCAATTACTTCACGGACGCTGTATTTAAGCCCCGCTAAACCTAACTATAACGCTCATCCAGTGCAAACTTATCTGGATTTTTCCCTTTAATATCCTTGTAGAAGTCCATAATCTCCCGCATATCTTTGTCGATATCGCCAGAGGGGTAAATTGCCTTACCGATTCCGGCTAGCTTCTTCTCATAATCTAGCCAGCCGAGGACGATGGGCACCTGTGCTTTGAGGGCGATGTAATAAAAGCCCGTTTTCCATTTGCGGGTGAGGGATCTCGTGCCTTCGGGCTCGAGGATGATGCAGAGCTTTTCGTGCTCTTCAAACAATTTGGCAATAGCATCTACCATAGATCGGCGGCCATCGCCCTTGGTTTTGGGACGGCGGTCTACTGCGATCCCCCCCGTGAGCCAAAAGAGCCAGCCCATCGGCGAACGCATCCACTCTCTTTTGATGGTGTAGCGAATGTCGATACCGAGCTTGGCCATGGCAGAAACGGCAAAGGGAAAATCCCAGTTGGAGGTATGGGGCGCAGCGATCATTACACATTTGCCATAGGCTGCTGGGGGAATATTGGGGTCGATTTTCCATCCAAAGGTTCTGAGTAATAAGCTGCCAAGTTGTTTTTTCATAATTGTTGGTTTAGCTGTTTAGACGCTAGACTTGATTTTAGCTGATCTAGCATTACTTACCCGCAAGATCTAGCAAAAAGGCATACTCCAAAGCTACTTCCTTATATCTACGGAATCGCCCAGAAGCACCACCATGCCCAGCCTCCATATTCGTATGCAATAAGAGCCAATTTTGATCGGTTTTATGCGCTCGCAAGCGAGCCACCCATTTGGCAGGCTCCCAATACTGCACCTGAGAATCGTGCAATCCAGTAGTGACTAAAATATTGGGATACACTTGTGCTTTTACATTATCGTAAGGAGAATACTGTTTGATATAATCGTAATGTTCCTTATTCTCAGGATTGCCCCATTCATCATACTCATTGGTCGTCAGTGGAATCGTAGGGTCCGACATGGTAGTCAAGACATCTACAAAAGGTACTGCGGCAACCATTCCTTTAAAGAGTTGGGGAGCCATATTCGCTACTGCACCCATCAGGAGTCCACCAGCACTTCCGCCCATGGCAAAAAGTTTATCTGGATTTGTATACTTATTATCTACCAAAAATTCTCCACAATCAATAAAATCATTAAAGGTGTTGATCTTATTCATAACTTTTCCATCATCATACCAAGCACGCCCTAGCATCTGTCCTCCTCGGATATGCGCAATGGCAAAAGCAAAACCTCGATCCAGTAAGCTTAATCGAACCGAACTAAAGTAGGCATCAATGGTATGTCCATAGGAACCATAGGCATAAAGGAGTAAAGGTGCTTGTCCATTCAACTCAAAACCTTTTTTGTACACAATGGAGATGGGGATTTTTTTACCATCCCGAGCAGGAGCATACAAACGCTTGGTTTCATAGGCCTTGGGATCATGCCCACCAACGACTTCCTGGCGTTTTTTCAAGACTCTTTCCCTTGTTTCCATCTGATAATCATAGGTACTATTGGGAGTGGTCATAGAGCCGTAGACAAATCGCAACTCATCGGTATCAAACTCTAGGTTAGTAGTCATGACTACCGTATAGGCTTCCTCCTCAAAAGAGACATAATGCTCCTTTCCGTCTCGCTGATCTATGACTCTTAGATTCATCAGGCCTTTGCTGCGCTCTCCGATGACCATATAATTACGGAAGAGCTCTACATCTTCCAGATAGACTTCAGTTCTATGAGGGATGACCTCTTTCCAAGCGGATTTGTCGGCACTTTGCGCTTCTGCCACTTCCATCAAACGGAAGTTTTGCGCCTGCCAGTTCGTTCGGATATAAAACTTATCTTCAAAATGCATGATATCGTACTCATGTTCTTTTTCTCGGGGCAAGAAGTTTTTAAACTCTCCTTCTGGAGTATCGGCATTTAAAATCCAATAATCGGAGGATAGGGTACTGCTGTTCCAAATAATAATATACTTACCGGATTTAGAGCGGTATACGCCGATATAGTAGGAGCTATCTTGTTCTTGATAAACCAAGGTATCTTCCTGATCTCCTAATTTATGACGCATAATTTTTTCAGAAAGCAGAGTAAGCTCATTCCGCAAGGTATAAAACACCGTCTGGTTATCATTGGCCCAAGCAATAGAGCCTGTTGTTCCTTCAATGAGATCTTCGTACAGCTCGCCAGTTTCTAAGTTCTTGAAATAAATCTTATAGATCCGACGGCTGACTGTATCTGTGGAGTAGGCCAAAATTTTATTATCAGGGCTGACCTTCATCGCCCCTAGCTGAAAGTACTGATGCCCTTCTGCCAGTTGATTGACATCTAGCAAAAGTTCTTCCGTTGCGTCTAGACTCCCTTTTTTCCGAGCGTAGATGGGGTATTCTTTTCCTTCCTCATAACGATAAAAATACCAATAGCCATTTTTAAAATAAGGGACAGACTCATCGCTCTGTTTGATTCGTCCTACGATTTCTTCATAGAGTTCTTCCTGAAAATCCTCGGTATGTTTTAAGACAGTTTTGGTATAATCATTTTCTGCATTGAGATAGTCTACTACTTCCTGTGTATGCGCATCGTAGGTAGCTGCATTTTTTTGTTCATCACTTAGACGCATCCAGTAGTATTCATCGATACGAGTTTCTCCGTGGAGGGTCAATTCATGTTTCTTTTTATGGGCAGTAGGTGCTTTCATTGGATTAGAGTTTAGATGATAGACTGATAGACGCTAGACTGATAGACGCTAGACTGATAGACGCTAGACGTTTAGACTTTAGACTAGTTGACAATCATTCCCTCAAAGCTAAGCCAATTCTCTCAAAGATGCAAAGCAAAAGTTCCAGGAAAGGAGGTTAAGTATCACCTAAAACGTTCTAGAACTAAAAAAATCATCTTATTTTTGGTATTTTTTAATGCTAGAATCAGTATATTGTTAAATTGATAATTAGCTTATGCAAAATTCACAATAGCTACTGAAATGGGTAAAAGCAGCAGAAACTATATTATAGCCTTTGCTTTGTTGACCTCCTTATTTTTCATATGGGGGTTTATCACGGTTTTGGTAGATTCTTTGATTCCAAGGATTAAGGATTTGTTTACGCTCAACTATTTTCAGGCGGGGCTGGTTCAATTTGCCTTTTTCATGGCTTTTTTTGTACTGTCGATCCCCTCTGGTTGGTTGTTGAGTAAGCTAGGCTATCAAAAAGGGATCATCATTGGTTTGTCGACCATGGCAGTGGCTTGCTTTATGTTTTACCCGGCAGCCAATTTTCGTCAATTTTGGATCTTCCTACTGGCCTATTTCATTTTAGCAGGGGGTATTACCATTCTGCAAGTGGCGGCCAATCCTTATGTCACCATACTGGGACAGCCCGAAGGAGCCTCTAGTCGCCTAAATCTTGCGCAGGGCTTCAACTCTTTGGGTACAGCTATTGCGCCGATTATTGGAGCCAATTTTCTGTTGAGTGATCGGATTATGAGTTCGGAAGAAATTGCAGCCCTCCCAACAGCAGAACAAAATGCCTACTTGGTACAGGAAGCTAGTGCAGTACAACTGCCATTTATTTTGATTGCAAGTAGCATTCTCCTTATCGCTGCGACCTTTGTGTTTGTTCGACTTCCGAAGATTATAAGCTCTACAAATGAGGGGAGTTATAGACAGGCCTTGAAGCAAACTACTTTGATATGGGGGGCCATAGGTATTTTTGTTTATGTGGGAGCAGAGGTGAGTATTGGCAGTTACTTGGTAAATTATTTTCTAAGTATGCAGCTCGACCAAACGATTAGCGACACCCCCTGGCTAAAAGCAATTGTAGAGCAGCTCATTGCCAAGGATTTTGAGGAGCTTGATAAAAAAGCGATTGTAGGTGCATTTGTTACCTTTTATTGGACGGGAGCTATGATTGGGCGTTTTGCAGGCGCCTACCTTACCCGAATCTTTAAAGCCGCATGGGTACTCGCTGTTTTTGCGGCATTGGCCTTGGGGATGATTGTCCTATCCATGTGCACTACGGGTATTGTTTCAATGTGGTCTATTTTAGCAGTGGGGCTCTTCAATTCTATTATGTTTCCTACTATCTTTTCTCTATCCATTCGAGATTTGGGAGCGTTGAAGCCACAGGCTTCGGGGATACTCTGCACCATGATTGTGGGAGGTGCCATAGTTCCCCCACTTTATGGTTATTGTACAGATTTATATGGCTTTAAAGCAGCCTTGGTCATTATGTTGCTCTGCTATGCCTATATTCTGTTTTTTGGTTTTAAAACATCGTCTAAAGCATTGTAAATGAAGTATTATATTGGTATTGACATAGGGGGTGGCTCCACACGGCTAGGGTTGGTGAGTATTGCAGGAGAAGTCATTGCTCAGGAATGTTTTTCCACCCAAGCCTACCCAGAACCGGCCGCTTATATCCGAAAATTGGTGGAGCAAATCCAATACCTAGCCCATAGCACAGGTCGAGTAGTTAGTGCCATTGGTATTGGTGCGCCAAATGGCAATTATTATAGCCGCGCTATTGAGCAGCCTCCCAATCTACCCTGGAAGGGCAGTTTCCCTCTAGCACAAATGCTAGAGCAAGCTACTGGCCTAACAACCTACCTCACCAATGATGCCAATGCAGCAGCTATTGGCGAGTTGCGCTATGGGATCGCAGCACAAAAGCATATCGATAATTTTATTATGATTACTTTGGGTACAGGGCTTGGGAGTGCTGTGGTGGTAGATGGCCGACTGGTTTATGGGCATGATGGCTTTGCGGGGGAGTTGGGGCATGTAACGATTGTGCCAAATGGTCGCCTTTGCAATTGTGGCCGAAAAGGCTGTTTGGAACGCTATGCTTCGGCTACGGGCTTGGTACTCAGTGCTAAAGCGGCCATGCAATCCAATGGGTTGAGCTCTAGCCTTTATGCCCTAGCTCCTGAAAATCTTACTGCACTAGAGATCTACCGAGCCGCAGAAGCAGGAGATGCTATGGCGCTTCAGGTTTTTGATCAAACTGCACAATATTTGGCATTGGCTTTAGCCAATGCTTGCACCGTCACTAGCCCCGAGGCCTTTATCTTTTTTGGTGGCTTGACCAATGCTGGCGATCTGTTGATGCGCCCACTAAAACAATATTTTAATGAGTATGTGCTGAATTTATATCAGCATAAGGTGCAAATGCTTTTGTCTAGCATTCCAAAGAATCAGGCTGCGGTGCTAGGGGCTGCGGCTTTAGCGATTGATCAGGTGTTGATTGCTTAGTGAGTTGCTCTGACTACTATATTCGCTCTAATGGATAGGGGTAATGCTGCTTTGGGGTATCTCTCTGAGGGAAGATCAACATTTTCACTGCTTATATAAAAAATCTAGTATGCGCCAGCATTTTCGCAAAATCCCTTTTTATCCAGTATTTAAACTTAGCTCCTTAATTTTGACCAATGGTGGATTGAGCTGGAAAAGCACCCCTCGGTTTTTAGCCTATATCCTAAAATTGATTCTTCTAGAGCCTTTGCGACTATTAGAAGTCTTTATCTTCGATCATCGTATTCGCAAGCATCAGTTGCAAGAAGATCCTATCTTCATTTTGGGCTATTGGCGAAGTGGTACTTCACATTTACAAAATGTAATGTCTAAAAATCCTAGGCATGTAACCACCACTATTTTTCGCTTCCTCTTTGCAGACACCTATTATCTGACAGAAAGTTGGTTGAAAGGTCCCATCAATTATCTTTGTAAATGGTTTGGAGTAGAATTTAAAATCCAACGCAGTCCCATGGATATGGATATTGCTGCAGAGTTGGATACCGAAATGATTATGTATTGTAGTGAATATGCCTACTCTTGGGGCTTTCTCTTTCCCAAAAAGTATGAGAAGTGGATGAATCGTCTACTTTATATTACTGATGAACAACAGGCTCAGGGTTGGATCGAAGATTATGATTATCTCATTAAAAAGCTTTCCTATTGGCATGGGAATAAACGGGTGGTAGTTAAATCTCCTGGGGATATGGCACGTTTTGACCATTTATTGAAACGTTATCCCAATGCGAAATTTGTTTATATTGAAAGAGATCCTATTGAAGTATTCCATTCCAATCGTTATTTATGGAATATTATTCAAAAAAACAACAACTTTCATCAAATCAGTCCAAAGGAAATAGATCAGCATATCCTTAATACCTACCAAAAGGTGATGCAGCAATATAAAACCCTACGCCCTCTGCTGAATACTGAAAATTGTATTGAAATTCGCTTCCCGGATCTCATTAGTCATCCAGAAAAAACCCTAAGAACGGTTTATCAAACCTTGGATCTAGGCCCCTTCCCAGAGGATGAATTGAGTCCTTTTTTGAAAAAAAATAGAACCTACAAGGTCAATCAATACGATACCCCTCCTGAGATTGAAGCCAAAATCAAGGCGCATTGGGAATTGGTTTGTGAGGAAGACTCATTGGGATAGATTTTGATATGGCTTATCTCCTACCAATAAGGTGGTTCGGCGACTATGTTGGTACTTTGATCCAAAGAATTTGAACAAAAGCCTAGAAAGTTTTAGCTTGATCTTTATAGTTTAATGTGCACTCCAGCATAGTGGTTCATGGGGCTATCTCCCCCATAGACTGGAATGCTGCGCCTTCAGTGCTCTACAAAATTTCGAGCTAAAAGTCTGCCATTCCACTCCATCGGGACTAGTCCCTATGAAAAATACGGATAGTTAAAATATGGATTTAGGTCTTGTAAAAATACGCTTACAACAAATCAATCAGGAGTCTGGAGGGCTTGGGGCCATACACCTTCTGCTGATAGCGGCTGGATTGATCTGGCTAGAATACAGTCTGTACATCGCCTACAACAGTCTGAAAACAGCAGGAGTTATATTTGCGCTGATTGGGTTGGCACTGCTCAGCACCCACCTTTTACGCCCAGATAGTCGTTTTGTATGGCATCAACTGCCTCATGCCAAAGCCAAGGTTTTTGCCGAGTATTGGCTATTTTCACTCCCCTTTGTACTGCCTGCCTTGCCGACCCTACAATTTTGGATACTAGCATTGCACGCTTTAGTATGTTGGGGGCTCTCTCGTTGGT
This sequence comes from uncultured Saprospiraceae bacterium, assembly GCA_964580485.1. Taxonomy (GTDB): domain Bacteria; phylum Bacteroidota; class Bacteroidia; order Chitinophagales; family Saprospiraceae; genus Saprospira. Next base: position 12,131 of record CAZOLU010000065.1, read on the forward strand.
CGTATAAGCGTTCTTCCAAAGGCTGGTACTTCCCTGCACTATCTAAGTGGATTCCAGCAGCCCCATACCTAGAGTGGCTGAGCAGCATACGTCGTTACTGGATCTATTTGCTTCCGCTATATGCGTTGACTTGGGCTTTTTGCTGGCTGCGAGGCTTTCCGATATTGAGTTTGTGGGGCATTACCCTTATCTTGGCAAACTTTTATACAGAAGGCGAGCCTTTGAATATTTTGCGTATTCGTTTGAAAGATCCAGCTCGCTTTTTATGGTGGAAGATTAGAACAGCTTGGTGGCTGATGAGTATCATTTACCTCCCCCCTTTAGTTGTTAATGCTCTGTTTCATTCAGATATTTGGTATTTTCATCTCATTTTCTTTCTGATGCAATTGGTGGCACTCTGGTTTTTAGTTGTATCAAAATATAGCATTTACCAGTCGAACACAAAACTTAGTGGAAATGCTATTCTGCAGGCTTTTGCCCTAATGGGAACTATCATTCCCTTTTTAGCCCCCCTTCCATTGATACTCTGCTTTTGGTATTCCCCTAAGGCCATTCGTCAACTCCAAAAATTCTTAATCTGTTATGATTGATATTCAAAACCTAAGTATTGCATTTGGGAAACATCAGGTACTCCAAAATTTGGATCTACAACTTGAGCAAGGGAAAATTCATGCAATTGTCGGTCAGAATGGGAGTGGGAAAACCACCTTATTCAATGCTATGGCAGGTATTGAGGGCTGGAATCAAGGACGCATTTTATGGCAAGGAAAGCCTTTAGATCAACAACAAGTTGGTTATTTAGAAACACAAAATTATTTTTATTCCAAAATCACAGGCCAAGACTATCTTTCCTTATTTCCTCCAAGCAATCCTAACTTTAACCTAGCAGGCTTT
>CAZOLU010000066.1:0-6712 GCA_964580485.1 uncultured Saprospiraceae bacterium
CAAGCATTATGGTAAAAACCATGTGTATTATGCCGATGCAGTAAATCGAACGATTTATGCCTATATGCAGTCGGGGCAATATCAGAAGGCCTTTATAAGTAGTAAAAATATTTTACCGCTTTGGGCTGAAATAGCAGGGCAACGGAGTCCTATTTATGCTTTTATGCTCAATAATATAGCAGTAGCTGCACATCGTATGGGGAAATATAGTACAGCTAGCTACCACTATGAAGCCTCCTTAGAGCTCTATCAGCGCATCTATGGTGCTGAGCACCCCAACTGTGTAAGTATTCGAAATAATCTAGGAATTTTGTATGAGCAAAATGGAGCCATTGAAAAGGCCAGCAAATTACTTCAACAAAGTATACAAGAGCTATTGACACAAGTAGAGCACTACTACAACAATGTGTCTGAAATAGATCGACTTCATTTTTATCGTACTCAAATTGCCAATAATGTAGATGCTTTTTATTCTTTTGTGAGTCGCCAATCAGATACTAGCCTTTTGCTACAAATGCAAGAAGTGAGTTTGAAAACCAAGAATGCCGCCAGCCATAGTAGTGGAAGTCTTAGAAACATTATTCTTTCTCAAAATGACCTAGATCTTTTGGCCTTATATCAAAAGTGGTATCAATTGAGGTTGAAGATTAGCCAAATCTATGGATGGTCGAAGGAGGAAATTCAGCGTCAAAATTTGAATATTGCACAGTTGAATATAGAGGCTAGAGAGCTTGAACGCCAAATGGCTACTAGGTCTTCGGCAATTTCAGCACAGTTTAGATCTTCTTCTTTAACAGCTCGGCAAATTCATCATAAGTTAGAAGCAGGTGAAGTTGCGATTGATTTTGTACATTTTCATTATAGAAAAATAGAAGGATGGACAGATTCAGTGATGTATTATGCTTTAATAACAAAGGCGGACGAAGCTATTCCTCGATTAGTACCACTTTGTAGGGCTCGACTGTTGCGTCAGGTGTTGCGTAGGGAGGTGGGACTTGATCCTTTTAGTGGACAATGGCAAAGCAGCTATATTAGCAATATGAGTTTAAACCAACGATTATATGAAGCAGTTTGGCAACCACTAAGTACTCATTTGGAAGGTATAAAACGTTTACACATTTCACCTTCAGGTTGGCTCTGTCAGTTGGCATTTGGGGCTTTAAGGATTCCTGGAGAAGCGCAATATCTGGCAGATGTTTTTGAAATTCATTATTATGCGACATTAAGGGATTTTGTGGAAGCAGCAGCACCTCGTAGTGATAGCCTCGGCAACTATGCTTTAATTTTAGGAGGGGTTGATTTTGATATGGCTCTGGAGTCAAGTGCAGCCTCAGAAGGAGTAGCTGCTTTAGAGAGCGATGTCACCACAAGTCAGCTGATCCATCATCAAAATACTGCAATTCCTTGGAAAGCACTTCCTGAAAGTAAAACAGAGGTACATGCCGTAGCCCAGCAACTAGACGCAGCAGGCTTTGATTGCCACTTGCTAGAAGCTACACAAGCGCGTGAAGATAGTCTAAAGTACTATCTGAGTCGACAGCCCGTTCGCATTCTACATTTGGCTACACATGGCTACTTTATTGCTGGGTTGCGCCGCCGAGCGGCGCAGCAAGAGCTCACAGGCTTGTACAACAAGTTGCAACAAGAGCCCCATCCCCTTTGGCGTTCGGGGCTAGTGCTAGCAGGGGCCAACCATGCTTGGTTGGGCAAAGCCCAAGTTCCCGGTTTGCTTGATGGGATTGTCCCTGCCTACGATATTGCCGCGCTCAATCTTTTTGATACAGAGCTGGTTGTGCTTTCCGCTTGCCAAACTGCTCGAGGGGATATTGATGATATAGAGGGCGTTCGAGGCTTGCAGTCGGCTTTTCGTCAGGCTGGAGTGCGTTATCAAATTCTAACACTCTGGAATATTAGCGATGCTGCCGCTGCCGCAATGATGCAGTTGTTTTACAAACACTACCTTTCGGGCAAGTCTATTCCCAAGGCTTTTCAGGTGGCTCAGCAGGAATTTAGAAGTATGGAAGCATATCAAGACCCTTTTTATTGGGCGGCCTTTATTTTAATAGAATAGCTCTAACGACCTTGTTTATAGACTTCAATACTTTTGCGAAGAAGCTGTTGCCCGTAGGAAATTTCCAGAAGGTAATGTCCTCGTTGGAGATGTCGGATATTGAGTGGGATGCGATGTTGACCTGCGGATAGTTGAGTATTTTGAATGAAAACCCGGTTTCGATTGATGTCATAAATTTCAAAAGCGACGCGTTCTCGTTCTAGTAGCTCTAGATCTATATTCAAAATTCCTGTATTGATTCCCACTCTAAAGGTTTCCATATCTGAGTAACTGCTCAGACTCCGTATTTCAATCTCTTCCTTAAATCGTTCATTATTTTCTGCATCAAGTGCTGTAATTCGATAATAGACCTTCCCCGTTCTGCGGTCTCCGGGCTTATCGCTGAAAAGGTATTCATTAGGCTTAGTCCGGTTGGAACCCAAGCCATCTAAGGTTGCAATGGTTTTCCAGTAGAGTTTGTTGCTAGAATATTGCAGGCGATAGCGCATTCCTTTCTCCTCATAGATGGTAGCCCAATAAATATCTACCTCATTGTTGTTGACGGTTTCAGCTTTGGCTAGGGTGATTTCTGTAAGAATTTTTTTAGGCAGTGCCTTGAATTTATTTTTATTAGGATTAAAGATGACTATTTTATCTAGACCATTGGGTTCCCATAATGAAATGTCATTGGGCATCTCAAAGCGATTGGCATCTTCCAATGCCCCCACCGAATTAGCATTATCTGTGCGTACTGTACGAATTTCCACCTTTCCCAAATCAAAGAAAATCCATTTTACCTGATTGAGTTGCCCCGAAGCACGTGTCCAGTTTTTATCATCATTATTTTTACGTAAAGGAGCCCCCCAGCCCCCTTCACCAATATAAACAACTCCATTAGCATCATCTCTAATAAAGCCCTCATCATGTCCTCTTGCTTTACTTGCCCGGATCGGCCAAGTATATTTGGAAACATGTGAGTCGCATTCCAGTGCAAGCTGTAGCTTATAGCGTTCAAAAAGTGGTGCCCAGTATTTGCGTAGAGCTTCCTGTTCTGCTTTCCGTTTGGTGTGTGGACGCATCGCATGATGATACTGTGCAAATCTCCAGGCAATATGCTGATGTGTACGCAGATCTTGTTCTAGCCAGTTTCTTTGCTCTCCACTTGTTGCCATCAGACTATTGAGGGTGTAGACCCTAAGCAAACCACGAGCAAAAGTTATCCCATAGTAAATATCAGGATGTGCCACATCAAACATATTGGTGATGGTACTATTGCTGTACTCATGGTTTCCCCGAGCTGGAAGAATCGCAGTGATGCGCCCATCTGCACTAATAGTAGACTGCCAATCATCAAACCATTCCTTCCATTCCTTATCGGTATCCCCACCAGTCATATCTCCACTAAACATAACAAAATGGGGGCGGAGCTTAGCTACTATTCTATTAGCATTTAAACGCGCCATTTTAAAATTACGAGAATCACCACCTGCTACAATAGATAAACGTGCATTGTGATCATCTGGAAGTGTACGGAAAGAGAATCGGCGACTTTTTCCTTCACTATCTGCAATCACAAAATAATAAACAGTATTAGGTCGAAGCTTAGTCAGACGTGCAAAGTGGTTGTGCATCCCTTTGGCCTGAATACTACGTTTGGGATATGCCTGGTGAGGGTATGCTGTTATATTTTCTCCATAATCTACAGCTCCATAGTAGACAACAGGGTTGTTTCCCGACAGTTGATCCCAGCCAATAGTGATCGTTGTTGCTGGATCATCTCTAAGGATACAGCGATATCTACCTGTTTTGGCTTGGAGCCATGATATACTGAGTAGGAATAGAAGAAAGAGACTATATAGCGTCCGCATGAATACTTTTGTTTTAGGGGGCAAATATACGCTATTCGAGGCGGACTGCGGTAAAAATTATGGAAAAAACAATCAAGCTATCTTGTTTTATGGAGTTCCTTCTTTCATAAAGTGTGTTTGGGTAATAATTTTTAATTAACCTAAACTTAATATTGAAAATAGTTTAAGTTGTTTAGTTTTGTGTGTGAAGTTAAAAAGCAGGGTAACCCCTTGAATATTCTAGAAAGTCTGGAAGATGTAAATTGAATTACTAAATAGTTTAGAATATGGAATCGACAGTAGAATTGGTTTGCCTAGACATGGCGGGAACTACCCTTCAGGATGAGGGGAATGTAGAGGCTTGTTTTGCACAAACTTGCAAAGATTTAGAGCTCAATGTAAGTGATGCTTGGATCAAAAGTGTACAAGGTTTGAAAAAAAAGTATTGTTTTGAACTTATTTTTGAGGAAGAATTAGGTCGAGCTCATTCTGATTTTTCGACTTATGTTGACCGTGCCTATGATCGGTTTAGAGAGGTTTTGGAAGCATTTTATACCACACATACCGTAGTACCTACTGAAGGTTGTTTAGATTTATTTGATTACCTCAAATCTAAGGGGATAAAAATTGCGTTGACTACAGGTTTTTACCGTAAGATTGCAGATATAATTTTGGATAAGTTGGGCTGGTTGGAAGGTTTGAATGAGCAGTATGTAGGGAATGCACAGACGATTATACAAGCCTCTATTACAAGCGATGAGGTGGAATTTGGCCGTCCAGAACCTTATATGATTCAAAAGGCAATGCATCTTTTGGGAGTAAGAGATCCGCAGAAGGTAATTAAGGTGGGAGATACTCCCTCTGACTTAGCGGCGGGCCTAAAGGCCAATTGTTTACGCTCTTTGGCTGTTGTTAATGGTACACATAGCAGATCACAACTACAAGATCATGAAAATCATGGCCTGCTAGCTCATTTAGGGGAATTGCAAGAAATTATTGAAGCACTTTAGTTTAGGAGCAATGAAGACATACGATTTGGTAGTGGTAGGGGCAGGCATACTAGGCGTAGCTCATGCCTTTCACGCTGCCCGAAAGGGTAAAAAAGTATTAGTGTTGGAGCGACACAGCCGCCCACAAGGAGCCAGTATACGCAATTTTGGTCAGGCTGTAGCCTCTGGGCAAGCAATTCCAGTTTGGCGCAATCATGGGATTCGTGCTTTACATTGGTATCAGGAGATCCAGGCCAAGCATGATCTATCGGTGCGCAATTTGGGGTCAATTTACATCGCTTCAGATCCGCAGGAGGAGCAGTTGCTTGAGGAGATGCACAGGATCAATCAGGACATGGGGTATACTTCGGAGTTGTGGACGCGAACGCAACTGCTAGAGCGATATCCCGCCCTGCGGGCGGGTTACTGCCGCATGGGACTGTACTATCCTCAAGAGATTTCACTAAATCCAAGACAGGCGATTCATCGTCTCATTGAGTTTTGCGAGCAGAGTATGGGAGTCGACTTTGTTTTCAATCGCCCTATACATGCTATGGAGCCGCATGGAGAGGAGGTAGTACTTTGGGATGCTTGGGGAGGGCGTTATCAGGCGGGGCGTGCTGTTTTGTGTAATGGGCATGAGTTTAGAACATTGTTTGCTAGGCACTTTGCCGAAAGCAAGTTGGAAGTAAGTGTGTTGCAGATGTTGCGTACAAAGCCAATATTGAAAGATCAATGGCCTGGAAATATTTTAACGGGTTTATCTATTCGCCGTTATGAGGCTTTTCACAGTTGCCCCTCATTCAAAAACTTGACAAGCACCCGATATCAAGCAAGCTTGCAAGCGGAGGGAATCCATCTCTTGCTCAAGCAAGAGCCTGACGGTAGTATTATTATCGGCGACTCTCATCACTATGCTACAGCTGCTCATCCCGAAGCATTGGGTTTTGACTATTCAGAGCATATACAGCAACTATTGTTGAATGAAGCAATGCGAGTGATGAATCTGCATTATATTCCAATTCAGGAAACCTGGCTGGGCTATTACTCAACACATCCAAGTGGGATTTTTGAGCAGGATATAGAGGATCGTATTTTTATTCGAACAGGTATTGGTGGAAAGGGCATGTCTACTGCATTGGGCTATGCTGAGCAGCAGGTGGATCAAATTTTTGAATAATGCTGCTTTTGCAGCAAGGGTAAATTGGTGTAGAAATGGAGCATCGGCAGGCATGGTTGGGACAATTGGGGTTTATTATTACGGCCATTGCGGCTACTTTCTCAACCTACACTGCTATGTATGCTTTCCGAAAGGCATATACTGTGGGAACCTTCGATGGTTTATACCTTTGGGGGCTTTCTTTTAAAAAAGCAATTATCTTATTTCAGGTTACTGGCTATCTTATTAGCAAGTTCATTGGGATTAAGTTTATTTCTGAACTTAAACAGGAGGGACGCTGGAAGTATATCTTGGGATTTATAGGGTTTTCTGCCTTGGGGTTAGTTCTTTTTGCTGTTTTGCCACATCCTTATAATGCCTTGGGGTTATTCCTCAATGGGTTGCCCTTAGGAATGATTTGGGGCTTAGTTTTTAGTTATATTGAGGGTAGGCGTGCTACAGAGATTATTGCAGCAGGGCTTTGTACTACTTTTATTTTTTCCTCCGGTTTCATTAAAACCGTAGGGGTTTATTTAGAAACTGCTTGGGGACTTTCAGAATATCAATTACCATTAGTAGAAGCTGCTTTATTTATTCCTGTATTGTTATTCGGTGTGTTTCTTTTAGAAAAATTACCAGCACCCAACCAAGAAGATATTGATTCGAG
>CAZOLU010000066.1:6722-13015 GCA_964580485.1 uncultured Saprospiraceae bacterium
TTCGAGAGGGGAACGAACGCCCATGTCTGCCCAAGATCGCAGTGCCTTTCTTTTTGCTTTTTTACCAGGTATATTAGCACTAGTCTCAGTTTTTGTATTATTAACTGCTTTTCGAGATTTCAGGGATCTTTTCAATATTGAGCTTTGGAGGGATCTAGGATTTGATGAAGAACCTGCTATTCATACCACCACAGAACTTCCTGTGATGTTGGCAGTAGTCTTGGTGTTGGGCTTGTTATTTAGAATAAAGAGCAATTGGAGGGCACTTCAAATCAGTCAATACTTGATTTTTATTTGTGGGTTACTTTGCATCTTTAGCACGCTTTTTTTTCAGTGGGGATGGATCTCTGCTGTTTTTTGGATGATATTGATAGGTTTTGGGTTGTATATGCCTTATATCGCTTATCATACCATTGTTTATGAACGGTTGATGGCAGCATTTAAAGTGAAGGGTAATATTGGTTTTTTAATGTACATTTCAGATGCTTTTGGCTATTTAGGAAGTGTGGTAGTCATGCTTATACATGATTTTAGTAGTATTAAAACTGCGCAGATTAATTACTTGAATTTTTTTCAAGGGGCGATTTATGTTTTGGGAGCTGTGATTTGTATAGCAGTTATACTTTCACTCTTTTATTTCCAATATCAATATCGTACTCAAATGCTTGAGGAAAACTAGCAATAAAAAAGCACTCAATGTGAGATTACATCAAGTGCTTTTAGAATTGGTGCCTGGAGCGGGAATCGAACCCGCACGGCCATTACTGGCCACAGGATTTTAAGTCCTGCGTGTCTACCAATTCCACCACCCAGGCAACCGGCAAACTTTGAATGTCAATTTGTGATTTGGTAGTCATCACAAAAAAAAAGAAGCTCTATGCAAGAACTTCCTTTCTCAAAGTGGAGCAGAAGACGAGATTCGAACTCGCGACCCTAACCTTGGCAAGGTTATGCTCTACCAGCTGAGCTACTTCTGCTTTTCAAGTATTTTGCACCCCTTTTCGTCAAGTGCGATGCAAATATAAGCTGCGTTTTTTTTTTACACAAATTTTATTGCAACTTTTTTTGAAAAAAAATAGGGTAGATACTTTTAAAGTTCCTTGTCTTAGCAACCGCGGACTAGGGCTAGAAAGTTCCAAAGTGGCGCAAAAAGTTTCAGATTACTTTTGGAATAGTACCAGAGGAAGCTGAGCTTCAACTCCTAGTGCTATACCCTTGCAGCTGAGCAACGACCTTGATTAGCAAGGTCGTTGCTGGCGCGCGCCTGCGCGCGATCAACGTTCTTAGTAACTAAGAACGTTGTTCATGCGTGCGCAAGCTAGAACGTAGGTCATCTACGTTCTAGCTCAAATAAGCACTTTGCTAAATCATATTTTCAACTTGAACATAGCAGGGAAATGGGCTAGTATTATTTTAATAGATATGTGGTCTATAGTTTTAAAATGAGCCGAATATTTGTATTTTAGAAAATAGAAATTATTCTATAAAAGATTGTGAAACCCAAAAGTTATGAAAGAATCCACCTCAACCCCTTATGGAAAAGCCATAAAGCATGAAAATGGTATTTTAGAACTTATTTTGAAGGGAATTTGGATGATCCAGAGCGAATGCTGGCGAATCACGAATTTCTTGCCCAGCATTTTGATATGAAAAGTGAGCGAATATTATTGGTAGACATGCGAAAGGTAGGAAAGACCACTAAGGCTGTTCGCCAAACTGCACCTGAAGACGAAATGCAAAAAGCCGTAGCTTTACTTACTGGACTAGGGCTATCTAAAATTGTGGGCAACCTTTTTCTTTCTTTCCGCAAACCTAAATATCCCACCAAAATTTTTTCAGACCGAGAAGCTGCCATAGCTTGGTTGTTGAGTTTTGCAGACAAATAGCTCTAGGGAGGGGGATTTTTATGGGGTTTTAAAAAAAAGGAGCTAAAACCTAAGGAAAAAGATAGAAATCCCTATTTTTACTGAGTAGATAGAATAGAATACCTTTTACCCAAACTTCTCTCAAGCACCATGGATATTTACGAGCTTAATTTTATGCATCCTCAATACGGTACTATTTTTACCGCCGAAGTGGATGTGTCATTTACAGCTGATGAGATGTTGCGAAATTTGTTGCTGACCGGATTTATCCCAGAGCGTGCAAAGGGCTATCGTTTGGCTTTGATGGAGGAAGTTCTCCGTGGGGATCAGCCTATTGCTGAACTGAGTGAGCTTTATGATGGTGCGGTATTCCGTATTATTCCAAATATTCAAGAACTAGGGGCTACTCAGGAGGCTGTGGTAGAAACTCCGATAACACTTTATATTCGACACCCTCACTCTGCTGAATATGCTCCTTTTCAGGTTTTACCTTCCACTACAGGGCATGCAATGCTTGAGCTCTTGGAACTCCGTGGGTTTTTGAAGGAGGGATCAGATGGCTTAGCACTTCTTTTTAAAGGAGAAGTCCTGGATTTGGATGCTCCAATTGGATCACAGCAATTACCAGCTCAAGCTTATCTAGAGTTGCAAGATCCTGATGCACAGGCTGCCGATCAGGTGCTGCGTAATCTACTGTTGGGCTTGGATAGTTTGCAACAGCGTACAGATCAAAAATTGGAAGCTATTATTAAGCAAATGCCTCCACCTTCGGCAATTCCAATTGATCCACAACGTGCCATTAGCCCTACTGCCGATATTTATGAGGGGGTAGATACTTTGCTGACTCAAATTCGTTCAGATGCAGATCTGCCACCGTCCAAGAAGATTAGAATTTACAGTCCTATTCCAACTATTTTTTGGATAAGTACGATGCTTATTGGTCTAACCCTCTTGATATTACTAAGCTTAGATCTACTCTAGGCATTTGAAAATCTCAACACCTTAAATTATGTGGGAAAAGTTTTTAGCTGATTTACCTTGGTATTTGCTGAATTTGGGGGCTTTTGTAACGGTCGTAATCGTTACATGGCTTTGGGCACGTACTCGTTTTGTCGCTGAAATAGCCAAGTATAAGGTAGAGATCGCAAGTTTACAGATGAATCGAAATGATCAACTTTTTGAGTTGGAAGATATTTGCAAGGAAAAAAATGAGCGACTGCGTTTGATCTTAAAAGATTTACGCATGAAACTGCATCGCAAGCAGCTAGATATGGTGCAGGCGCGTCGTAATGAGTTGAGTAATGTCTTTATGCTAGACTACTGCAAATCGATGCAGCAATACACCCGATTGGCAGATGAGGTCTATGAATTTGATCGTGAAAAACGCCGCCAATTTATCGAAAATCATATCAACCCCTTTCTACAACTTGCTGGGGACATCCTAGAGGTGGTCAATCAACCCAACATTATGGAATTGTTGGGAGATCAGGCTACGGCTATTCAATTCAACTATATGGAATTTGATTTTGCCTTTGATTTTGTCAAGAAGAAAATGCGCTTTGTTGATTTTGATCTCCGTCGAGCAATGCGTGAACATCTCAAGCGTCTTGATTTTCAAAAGGCGATTAAAATTCATAACTAGTAAAATGAAAAACACAAACTTTTGGTTAGGTTTCTTATTGGGAATGCTGCTCACTTTGATAGGATCAATGGGATTTATGTAGTGGTATGTGATTCGTCAAATTGAAAATACTAAGACGGAAACGCGGAATGAATTTAAAGCTTTTAAGGAAGATTGGGATAAGCATTTGAAAGAAGATTATAAAAATTTGAAAAAATATACCTTTGAGTATTTAAAAGGTAAAGTCAATGATTATCAGTTTGATAAGGAGGGTTTGGTGAAAGACTCTACAAAAACTGAATAAAAATTTAATAAAAAATAAATGAGATCGGTAACAAGTTTCAAGAATCCTGCATGAATAGACAAATGACTTGAATTTGTGGTTTGTTTTAGTGTCTCTCAAAAACAATCAAACTATAAATACAGTGCTCTCAGAAAAAATACAAGTTCTTATAACTTAGTTAAGTTAGGTCTCATTGTCTATTACTGTCTAAACCCAGACAAGTGGACATTTCCCTGGAAGTTATCATAGTCCCTTAGATAACTTCCTTTTTTTTGGGGTAATCTGGGCCCTGTCCTTCACCTTGTTCAAGAACAGGGCTGTGTGTAGGAGTTGCTGCTGCGACCCTCTCCTGGTGGTCGTCTCGTTTGCTACGCGACGAGCAAAGGGTCTTGCAGCAAGGGTAGAAGGTGGTTTAGCGAAGAGCCTTTCCTCTCCGCAGGAGAGGCAGGCGCAGCGCAGAGGCTCGAGCGGGGCAAGCCCCTAGCCCTGAACTTATAGGTCAGGGGAAAGAAGAGTTATAGCTTTTATAAAGCTCTGTCCTTCACGTTGTTCAAGAACAGAGACCAGCTGCTAGGATAGAAGACCTTGTTTATAGATCATTTTTCGATAAAACACCGCTTTTTTAGGATGAAAATCCCTTGAAAACTGAACTTAATCCATAAAAAGATCGTATTTTAAGGTAGAAATCCAACAAAACATAACTTTTTAGCATCTAATCAGTTAGAAAGTAATACTCTATCACTAAAATTCCTTCAAAACATGACCATCACAGGAACTGTTGTATATGTAGAACTTTCAGGAGGATTCTGGGGCATAGAAGGCGATGATGCTCGCCAATGGTTGCCTGTGGGAATGCCTAATGCCATTAAAAAGAAAGGGCTGAAAGTGAAAATTAAGGGCAAAGAACCCGAAGACTATATGTCGATTTTTATGTGGGGAACTCCCATTGAAATACAAAGTTATGAGCTTATCGCTTAATTAGTCAGCTTCCATTCATTACCCAAAGAAAATTTTAAAATATGTCATTCATCGGATTAGTATATATCATTTGTTTTGCTTCCCTAGCCTTGTGGCTGCTATTTAAAGAGCAGGCCGCTATCCGCCGTTATTTTGGCGGAGCCTTTGGTATTTCTTTCTTAGGGTATTTAGCGTACTACCTGTTGTTTCCTTCTCCTATGGGCTATGTGCAGCTTGCCTTAGGGCTTGGGATGCTTTTGGTTGGAGGATTTATGCTCAATACCTTTAGCAATAATAAATTTTTATTTGTTCTGCTTTTAGGAGCTGCCGTAGTTGGGATGTGGTATACACAGGGACTGAAATTTCCTGGTCTCCCTTTCGGAAATAGTACAGATGCAACAGAACTGAAAACTCCTGATTTTTCTAGTTTAGATCCCAACGCAGAATTACTGGTAGAGGTGAAAAATGGTCATCAGATGGCAGAATTGAGTCGCATTTTGGATAAATATAATATTCAATATGAGGCAGCATTTACAGTGAAAAGTACAGAGATTACCGATCTAGATGATTTTTATGCTTTGAATATCCCCGATGCAGAACTGAAAAACTACAAGCAACTCATACAAGAGCTAGAGCAAAGTGGATTGATTGATGCTATTGAGCAAAATGAAATTATCCAATTAGATCCAAATGAAACACCATCTGCTATTGCTCCCAACCGAGTAGACTACGGAGTAAATGATCCGGATCTAGATAAGGTCTGGGGATTTAAAGCGATGCAGATTGATAAGCTTTATCGTTACCTAAAAGAAAATAAGATCAAGGCAAATAAGCGTGCTAAAATAGCCATCCTTGATACTGGAGTAGATGGCGGTCACGAAGATTTACGTGCCAACTATGTAAGTACTCGAACGGAGTATGACGAAGATCCACATGGGCATGGAACACATTGCGCAGGTATTGCAGCAGCGGTTTCTAATAATGGAAAAGGTATTGCCTCGGTATTCCCCAACCAAAGTTTTGTAGAAGTCACCAGCATTCAGGTGTTCCCTAGATCGGGGGGGACTACACAGCGTATTATTATTAACGGAATGTTGCTTGCCGCAGACCAAGGCGCAGACGTAGTTTCGATGTCTTTGGGCGGACCTTCTAGTGATAGCCGTCAGCGAGCATACAAACAAGCTGTTGATTATGTCAATCAAAAAGGTGGGATTGTGGTAGTGGCTGCTGGTAATGAAAATATAGATGCTAGACGGCGAGTACCTGCTGCAGTGGAAGGAGTTATCACGGTTGCGGCAACTGATACAGACAACAGTAAGGCTAAGTTTTCTAATGATGTGAGTCGAATCAAAATGGGAATTGCTGCACCAGGTGTGGGGGTTTACTCTACTGTGCCAGGGTCTAAATATCAATACATGAGTGGTACTTCAATGGCTACTCCTTATGTAGCAGGATTGTTGGGATTGATGAAAGCTCTAGATCCCGAGTTGGACACCGAAAAGGCGTATAAGATTTTGAAACAATCGGGCAAGCGTACACCTTCGGGCACAGCTACGGGGCAGCTGAT
>CAZOLU010000067.1:0-12993 GCA_964580485.1 uncultured Saprospiraceae bacterium
GGAAATCTGTGTCCATGAATTCCCCCTGTTGGTACTCTTCCAAAGCTCCTGATACCCAGCATAAAGGGTGGATGGTGTATTAGGATCAATAACATAGGGGGTAACCCAAGCAGCACTACCTGCATTCGCCGGTTCAATATTATTCCAATTAGCACCTCCATCCGTAGAGCGATTCATCCCCCCATTTTGAGTTTCACCATAGAGGATTTGAGGATTGCTGTAATCGATAGCAGCTTCCATACCATCTGCACCAAGCACATGAATCCAATTGCCACTGGCATTCAAGTAATTGGTTCCATTATCCTGTGCACCTCCAATAATTTGATAGGCATTTTGAGCACTTACCCCAAAACGGTAAAACTGCATAATTTCCATCCCAAAAGAAAGGTTGTTCCAATTGGATCCCCCATCCGTAGTAATCGAAAGACCTCCATCACTTCCGCAGTACAAGCGAGTGTTGCCAAAAAAATCTAAAGTATGAATATCGGCATGTACATAGCCCAAGGTAGCAGGGTGTACCCAATGCGTAGAGATCGTCCAGTTGCTTCCACCATTGGTAGATTTCCAAACATTGATCCCTCCTGCGTAGATTTCCTCTGCATTGCTAGGAGAAGCAGCTAAAGCCATATCGTACCAGCTTTGCCCCCCTGTACCTGACCCAGTTTGATCGTAGGTAAAAATATTAGGGGTATTAGATCGAAGGGCAAAAGAAAGCCCACTATTATCTGAGCGATAGAGCCCAAAGAAACCCGAGTCGCTGGCATCTCCAAAGATGATATACACATAGTTGGGGTTAGCTGGTGAAACTGCAATAGAGGCTCGTACTACATCTGCTGCAGGAGGGAGCCCTGTTGTAATTTGTGTAAAACTTTGTCCCCCATCTGTAGAGCGATAAAACTGATCGCTACAAGCATAAACTGTCATAGGGTCGCCAGGCTTATATTCTACATCTCGCATACTTCCCGTTTGGGTTTGTGTCCAGCTTGCTCCAGCATCGGTACTGCGATAGATGCCATTGTTGGTAGCGGCTAAGATAATTTGATTATTATTGGGGTGCATCACCATTCGGCGGATAAGACGACCATTACTAGTGCCCCAACTCAAGCCTGTGGTTTGCCAAGTCTGCCCTCCATCAGTAGATTTCAGCACGCCAATACTATAGTTGTCAGAGGCATTGCCATCGCCCGTTCCAATATAGATGATATTGGAGTTGTTGGGGTCGATTAAAATGGCAGAAACCCCCAACACGGGTTGGTCATCAGTTAGGCAAGTCCAGCTAGATCCCCCGTTCGAGCTCTTCCATAGGCCACCTGAAGGTGCGCCAGCATAGAGGATACTAGAGTTGTTGGGATCTTCTGCCACACAGTTGATGCGTCCATTACCAGGATTCCAGCCAGTGCTGTTGGTCCAGTTGGCTGGGCCTAAAGGCTGCCAGTTGGCAGCACGGGTAGCAAAGCTTTCCTCGCTGCGATACTTGGCCTGAAACTTATAATGTTCTTCCCAAGCTTGATTCGAGCGGGGTCTTTTACCATGTGGGAAGCTTCGAGCTTCCATGAAATATTCCCAACGTTTATATTGTTTATACCCCTTCCCCCGAACATAAGGCTGGTTCCCCCAGGCTTGCTCAAAAGCGTCTTTTACATCATAAAAGTTGACCTCTTGGTCATTCATAAGGTCTACCCAATTTTGGGCAAAAAGATGGCAAGAGCAGCCAAAAACGGCTAGCAGTACAAAAAGTGGTGTTTTAGTTATCATAATTCTAATTGTTTGAAAGAGGGAGTTCTATAGAGGGATAGGGTTGCTGTCGCAATAGCTACATAAAAATACAAAAGTATTAGAGCTTTAGGGTGTTTTTTCAGATTTGTTTTTTGATAATTAAAAATGACCAAATCTTTATTATATTCTACCAAGTTGTGCTTTCCTCATCTAAATCATTATTTTGGTAACGCAGACGACTTTCTACCTTTTGTTTTTGACGTTCCAAAATGAGTTGAGCTATGGCAAGGTTGGCAGCTGCAGTAGCTTCAGGGGCTAGTGCTGCATGTACCTTTCGTTCATCTACATCCAAACGGTAGAGGATAGAAAAAAGCTGTTCTAAGTTGTTTTGCATATAATGAAAGACATAGTCGGCTAAAATATCTAGTAGTTCCTCTTCAGAATAATGCGTTGATTTAAAATCTAAACTCAGATCTTTTTGAATCAAGTCTTGGGTGAGTTGAATAATTTTTTGTGGAGGCTGCTGCATATCCTTTGGTTTTTCTGCCTTCTTAATTTTTGAGGGTTCGAATTTTTGATTTGTGTATTTAACAGCCCATTAACCTTTTGTTAAGGTGATTGAAGCAAACTGTTCTGTAACTTTATAAAAATTAACCCTTTATCTACTGGCTTAAAACAAATTTATTATGATGAATGTCTTCAAATGGGGGAGTTGTGCACTTGCGTTAATGGCAGGCTTACCTACTGCCTTTACACAACAACAGAATGCTGCTCAAGTTAAGGAAAAACTGATCATTATTGATGAAAAATTATCACTAACCGAACTTCAAAGCATCAATTTAGACATTCCTATGGGGAGTTTTGAGGTGATGGAAACTCCAGAACTAAAAACCTTATCTCAAACGCTTAATAGTTTAGAAAGAATTGAAAACCTAGATATTAACTTAGATATAAAAGTTGCAGAAAATCTTGATGTAGGGGAAGAGGTCATCTTATTTGTTGAATCTAAGACCAAAGACGAAAAGCCATTTTTAGGGGTGGGGATTGAAAATGCGGACCAAGCAGTTAAGGTTACAGCGGTTTATAAGGGCAGTGCTGCTGAAGCAGCAGGATTACAAGCAGGCGACCTCATTAGCAGTATTAATGGAAAAGCGACAACGAGCGTTCAAACACTTCAAGAAGCTATTCGTCAGCAAAAGAAAGGCGATCAAATCAACATCCGCTATCTTCGAAATCATCAAGCACAAACTACCATAGCTACTCTCCAAACTCAAGAAGCAGAGCAGTTTGTGGTAAAGCGTCATTCAACTCAGAAACAAGAGGATTTTCGAAGAGGGCGATCTCATCATGAATATGATTATGCTTATCGCCATCACAATAAAGACAATTTTGATGCTTGCAAAGCATTGGATAAGCTACAATCGGCTCCATTTATAGGGGTTTTTATAGATGTAGATGAGGCGCAGGACGGTGCTAATGTGAGTAGTGTCATTGAAGGAACAGATGCTCCCAATTCTGATTTACAAGCTGGGGATCAGATTCTTAAAATCAACCGATTCAAGGTAAAAGACTTTGAAACTTTACGTGCTGCTCTAGCCAATTTTGAGCCTGGAGACCGAGTACGGATTCAATATGCAAGAAATGGAGTAAAAGCTAAAACTAGCCTAACTTTGAGTAGTATGGGCGATCGTTATCCTTATAAGGTGATGAAATTGGAGCAGCTCTGTGCTACGCAAAATAAAGCGGAGGAGCAGCCTGCTAAGGTAGATCCAGCTCTTACGGAAGAGGAGTTGCCAAAAATAGAGCAGCCTCAGTTGGATGTTTTTCCCAATCCAGTAGAAGATCTTGTAAATATTCAATTTGAGGGAGGTATTTCAAGCACTACTCAGGTGCTGGTATTGTCGGCAGATGGAAAGGAGCTGCTGCGTCGGCAAGTAGATGAAAATCCGACAGAATTTAACCTGCAATTGGATTTATCGGAATTGCCTGCTGGGTTTTATCTCATTAGTGTACAGCAAGGCGAGCAAATTACAAGCAAGCCTATTAGTGTCAAATAAAAGTTTATTAGTTTGATAACGAAGCCCTTGAGCCGCCAAGCGGCTCGGGGCTTTTCGTTTAAGGCTTGGTCATTTGTTGTATAAAGGCGGCAGCAGCCCGATGGAGCATTTGATAGACCTTCTCAAAGCCATCATCATCCCAATAAGGATCTGGAACAGCAGTATTCATTCCAGGTTCTACAAAGTTCATAATTAGTTCTACCTTTTGTTGATCCTCCCTATTCCTAGCTAATTTGAGCACATTTTGATAGTTGGAGCTGTCCATTACCAAGATATGGTCAAAAGTATCAAAATCACGCACTTTAAATTGTCTAGCGCGTTGATCTGTAATGTCTAGACCATGTGCTTTAGCTACTGCCTGAGATCGAGGGTCGGGCAACTCTCCAATATGATAAGCACCCGTTCCCGCCGAGTCAATTTGCCAATTTAATTTGGCCTCATCCACTAGATGTTTCATAATACCTTCTGCAAGAGGCGAACGGCAGATATTGCCCAAACAAACCATTAGTATTTTCACTAAAAAAGATTTTTGTACAACTTTATTAATAATCAGGATAATACATATAATCAGCCACCGCCTTTTTGAGGTCAGCAGGGCGTTCGGCTCTAGCCAAACCCAATTCAAATACCCGATCGGCCACAGCTACGGCAATAGCCGCCGACAGCTCTCTAATTTCGTGAATAGGTGGATAGATTCGGCCCAGCTGTAAATCTTCGGACTCTACCAAATTGGCCAGTGTTTCGGCTGCTGTCAAGAACAACTCATCAGGCACTGTTTTGGCTTGCGAAATGACCAGCCCCAAGCCCAAGCCTGGAAATACATAGGCATTGTTGCCCTGCCCTGGTTGGTAGTGCTTCCCCTTGTAGTCGAAAGCAGGAAAAGGACTACCACTAGCAAAAACTGCACGACCATCAGACCAAGTATAGGCTTGCTCCGCAGTACACTCTGCTTTGGAGGTGGGGTTGGATAGTGCAAAAATGACGGGCTGCTCATTGATTGCGGCCATGGCTTCAATGGCTTCTTGGGTGAAGGTGCCTGGTGCGCCTGTTGCCCCAATCAACATATCGGGTTTTAGGTCTTTAATGGCCTCTACAAAGGCTAAATTTTCATAATCATGCGCATAGGGGAGGTTGTAATCTGCCAAGTCCGTACGACTTTTTACCACCAAGCCCTGTCGATCAACAAACCAGAGGCGTTGGCGAGCTTCCTCTTCTGAAAGCCCCTCTTTTACAAAGGCCGAGGTCATTAGATCTGCAATGCCAGTGGCTGCTGAACCCGCCCCAAGAAATAAAATTTTAAGATCTTTTACGGCTTTTTTCGTAATTCGGGTAGCAGCATAAATACCTGCAACAATTACCGCCGCAGTGCCCTGAATATCATCATTAAAACAAAGTACCTTATCTCGGTAATGATGCAAAAGACGGAAGGCATTGGGCGTAAGAAAGTCCTCAAATTGAATTAAGGCATTGGGGTATTTTTCCTGAATTGCCATGACAAACTCCTCTAGCAGTGAATCATAAGCCTCTCCTTCTAGCCTTTTGTGTGGGTAGCCCAAGTATAAAATATCATCCCAAAGGTCCTCATTATTGGTACCCACATCCAGCATCACTGGCATACAATGGTCGGGGTGAATACCTGCACAAGCCGTATACAAGGCTAATTTCCCGATAGGAATACCCATACCATTTGCACCCAAATCACCAAGACCCAAAATCCTTTGCCCATCAGTAATACAGACTACCTTTACCTCCTCTTCTGGCCAGTTGTCCAGCATGTCTGCAATATGTCCCCGATCATCAGGGCTAATATAAAAACCTTTGGGGTGATGGTAAATATTAGAAAACTCTCTACAAGCTTCTCCCACGGTTGGGGTATAAATAATGGGCATCAGCTCTTCGATATGCTCCAAAACGGTTCGATAGTAGAGTTGCTCATTCAACTCTTGCAAGCTGGACAACAACATATATCGCTCTATCGCTTCATTGCGATCCCGCAGATTTTTAATCATACGCTTGACCTGCGTTCCAATATTGGAGTAAGCATAAGGTAATAATCCTCTGATGCCTAACTTTTGCCGTTCTTCTGGAGAAAAACCCAGAGATTTATTCAAACTGCGGTCTAGTAAGATGTCAAAGCCTTTTTTGGTGTTGGAAGATTTCATAAAATCTGATTTTGGAGTTGAGGAATGACTCAATATAGGAGATTTACTTCAAAATTTGAATAATCTATATTGCTTATTTAATAGTCCGTGAAGTTATTTACATGGAGGTGGAACCGTAGTAGAATACCCATTTTGGTTAGCTTCACATTCGTTGCAATAGGTATTTCCATCACAACCACAGATGCCAGGACAGTCGCTAGGGCAAACTCGGCTAGCATCAATTAAACTGGCATTGTAGCAAGGGTGTTGCTCTTCTTCAGCATTACAACTTAATGTTAAAAAGCTTAATGCTATTAGATAAAGTAATTTTTTCATAGGAGGATGTTTTTTGTGAAAATGAGGATGGTTTTTAGCGTAAGTGTCTATAAATTAGTGCCTTTTCCTGTTCGGTTCGCCAGCCATAGACGCCCTGTGGCCAGTCTTTGCCATAAATTTCATTATAATATTCGATGGTTTTGTGTAATGCTGTTTCAGCAGAATTATAGTCCAACTCAAAATCGGACAATGCTTTACGGTGATCAAACCCTAGCGAATGTGGATACCACAGGGCTATATTTTGTCGCCCCCTAGAATATCATATAATGCTAAGGTATTGATATTCGTAGCCAGAAGCTGAGGCTCTTGCGCCCAATAGGCCGCAGCCCAATGCATAAGCTCTGAAAAGTTATGCGGCGCATGTGTGGTAGCATTATAATGAACTCGATGCTGTTCTGCTTGCATGGCTTGCAAAACCAGTTGGGCATAATCCTCTACAAAGGTATAGTTGGAGGCTTCTTCGGGTGTTGGGATGATCGTTTGTGTACGCATTTTAGCACGATAGAGCCAGTAGTAATGCCTGTCGGTGTAGTCGTAGCGACCAAAGACCACCGAAGCGCGCAAAATGACCTTATCTAGCCAGTCTGCGGCCTCCAACTCCTCCTCACAAGCTGCTTTTTGTTGCCCATAGAAACGGAAGTCTTTGTCATAACTGCGCATTTGGAGACTACATTTCAGCCTTGGTGCATCTTCTTGAATTAAAGTATTTGGGTGAATTTGATCCATGTTGTAAACAGAAATCGTTGAAGTGTAGATATAACGCCCGACTCGTCCTTTCAAAAGCGCTAACAAATGCTGAAGGCTATCAGGGTAATAGCCCGAAAAGTCAATGACATAATCCCAATCTTGTTGCGCCAGCTTTTTGATGTCTTCTGTTTCTCGATCACCTATAATCCGTTGCACTTCAGGAAACAAGTCCTTATTGCTTTGTCCTCGATTAAAGAGGGTGAGTTGGTAGGGTAGGGCTGCACTTAGCACTTTTTCTACAAATACCCGCCCAATAAATCGAGTGCCGCCTAAAACTAAAACAGATTTCATTTGCGCTTAATTTTTATGGTAAAGATACTTTTATATTGAGGCATCTTAATCCAAATTACTCTTTTGATAGTTGCTGAGAAATAACGTAGATGTTTACAGCAATACGTAATCTGACTAAAGATAGGGGGATTTTTACAAATTAGCAATACTTCCAATACATTATAAAAAATCCCTAAAAAGTCGTAATTTCGTCCTCCAGACAACCAAAGTTAAACAAAGTCTATACTTTGGAAGTTTCCTCTTCTAAAAGAACCATCATAAAACCATAAAATATGCAAGTAGCAGAACCTTATGTAGCCAAAAATAAAATCCGTATCGTAACAGCTGCCTCTCTTTTCGATGGGCATGATGCCGCAATCAATATTATGCGTCGGATTATGCAGCGTTCGGGGGCGGAGATTATCCACCTTGGGCACAACCGATCGGCTCAGGAGATCGTAGATACCGCCATTCAGGAAGATGTGCAAGGGATTGCCATTACCTCTTATCAAGGGGGGCACCTGGAGTTTTTTAAATACATCTATGATCTTTTGCAAGAGCGTGGTGCTGGTCATATCAAGGTTTTTGGTGGTGGTGGAGGAACCATCCTTCCTACTGAGATAGAAGAGCTACATGCTTATGGGATCGCAAAAATTTACTCGCCAGATGATGGGCGTGAAATGGGCTTGCAAGGGATGATTAACCATCTTTTGGAACAATGTGATTTTGCTACTGGACAGAATTTGAATGGAGAATTAAAATCCTTTAAGGAGAAAAATAAATATTCTATCGCACGTTTAATCTCTGCTGCGGAAAATGATCCTGAACAGGCAGATGTATGGTTGGATAATGTAGAAAAAGATGCAAAGGCGGCGACAGCTCCAATTCTAGGAATTACGGGTACTGGCGGTGCTGGTAAATCGAGTTTGGTAGATGAGTTGGTGCGTCGGTTTTTATTGGATTTTGAAGATAAGACCATGGCCGTCATCTCTGTTGACCCTTCTAAGCGCAAAACTGGTGGTGCATTGTTAGGAGACCGTATTCGTATGAATGCCATCAATAGCGATCGGGTGTATATGCGTTCTTTGGCAACTCGCCAATCCAACCTTTCTGTCTCTAAGCATATTGGAGATGCCGTGAGTATTTTGAAAGCGGCAGGTTATGATTTGATCATTTTAGAAACTTCTGGAATTGGTCAGTCAGATACTGCTATTACTGATTTTTCTGATGTGTCTTTGTATGTTATGACACCTGAATATGGTGCTGCTACACAGTTGGAGAAGATTGATATGTTGGATTTTGCTGATTTGATTGCTTTGAACAAATTCGATAAGCGTGGAGCATTGGATGCTTTGCGTGATGTGCGTAAGCAATACAAGCGCAACCATAATCTTTGGGAAGCGAAAGATGAGGAGTTGCCAGTATTTGGTACAATTGCTTCTCAGTTTAATGACCCCGGGATGAATAGCCTTTACAAATCGATCATGGATAAGATTGTAGAGCGCACTGGGGCGGACTTGAATTCGACTTATGAGGTGTCGGATGAAATGAGTGAGAAGGTTTATATCATTCCTCCTTCACGGGTGCGTTATTTGTCGGAAATTACCGATACAATTCGTCGTTACAACAATCATGTGAAAGATCAGGCTGTTCTAGCTTCTGAGTTGTATCAGTTGCAGGGAAGTATTGAGATGATGAAGGCGCAGAATTTGGATGCTACGGAATTGCAGAAATTATATGATTTTAAATGTGCTAACCTTGATGGGGAATATCAGCGCTTGCTAGAAGGCTGGTCTGCTAAGGTACAGCAATATAAAGAAGATGAGTTTGTGTATAAGGTGCGTCAGCGTGAAATCCGTGTAGAAACCTTCACAGAATCATTATCTCATTCTAAAATCCCAAAAATTGCCACCCCAAAATACAAGGATTGGGGAGATGTCTTGGAATGGTCTGCACAGGAAGGTTTTCCTGGTGAATTTCCTTATACGGCAGGGGTATTCCCATTCAAACGTAAGGGAGAAGATCCAACGCGTATGTTTGCCGGAGAAGGAAATCCAGAACGCACCAATCGTCGTTTCCATTATGTGTCTCTAGGTATGCCTGCGGCGCGCTTATCCACGGCTTTTGACTCGGTAACCCTTTATGGGGAAGATCCTGATTATCGTCCAGATATTTATGGTAAAATTGGTAATTCTGGGGTGAGTGTTTGTTGTTTGGATGATGCAAAAAAACTATACTCTGGTTTTGATCTTTGTGATCCCAAGACTTCGGTTTCGATGACCATTAACGGTCCTGCAGCTACAATCGCCGCTTTCTTCATGAATGCAGCCATTGATCAGCAGTGTGAGAAATATATCAAGGAACATGAGCTGGAGGATGAAGTGAATCGCAAAATTGTTGAGATTTTCTTTAGTCGTTGGTTGGGGCGTTTTAATGGCGCAGCACAGAATCAGGCAAAATGGGAGGGAAGCAGTTTTAAAGCTAGTTTTGCACTTCCTCATGCTGCCGAGTCTTATGGCAACTACAATATGAAAACAGAATCACCCAGCGACTATAATAAAGACATGAGCTTGGTCGATTGGCGGGGCTTGCAAGTTCCTCAATTTATTGTGGAGATGATTCCTGCTTATTTGGGGGAATTGCCTGAGGGGAATGATGGTTTGGGGCTGATGCTTTTGGGCGTAACAGGTGATGAGGTCTTGGATGCTGAGGTTTATGCAGAAATGAAGTCGAAGGCCTTAACGGCTGTTCGTGGTACGGTACAAGCGGATATTTTGAAAGAAGATCAGGCGCAGAATACTTGTATCTTCTCCACAGAGTTTTCACTTAGGGTAATGGGGGATGTACAACAATACTTTATAGATCATGGTGTCCGCAATTTCTACTCCGTGTCCATCTCGGGGTATCATATTGCAGAGGCTGGGGCGAATCCAATTACTCAGTTGGCCTTTACTTTGGCGAATGGCTTCACGTTTGTAGAATATTATCTCTCCAGAGGAATGGATATTAATGCTTTTGCGCCGAATTTATCCTTCTTCTTTTCCAATGGTATCGATCCAGAATATGCGGTGATTGGTCGGGTAGCGCGTAGAATTTGGGCTAAAGCCCTTCGTGAAAAATATGGAGCGAATAGCCGTGCACAGAAACTAAAATACCACATTCAGACCTCTGGTCGTTCTTTGCATGCACAGGAGATTGGATTCAACGATATTCGTACCACCTTGCAAGCACTTTATGCGATCTATGATAACTGTAATTCACTACATACCAATGCTTATGATGAGGCAATTACTACGCCTACGGAAGAGTCGGTACGTCGTGCTATGGCGATTCAGTTGATTATCAATCGTGAGTTGGGATTGGCAAAAAATGAAAATCCATTACAAGGTGCTTTCATCATTGAAGAATTAACCGACCTGGTAGAAGAAGCGGTAATGGCAGAGTTTGATCGCATCACAGATCGTGGTGGGGTATTGGGTGCAATGGAAACCATGTATCAGCGTGGAAAGATTCAGGAGGAGAGTCTATATTATGAAACCTTGAAGCATACAGGGGAAATGCCCATTATTGGAGTGAATACTTTCCTCTCAAGTGAAGGTTCTCCAACCATTATCCCCGCAGAGGTCATTCGTGCAACTACCGACGAAAAAGAAGCGCAAATTCAAACAAAAGAGCGTTTACATAAGGTGAAGGCAGCGGATGGAGCTAAAGCTCTTCGCCAGTTGCAATTGGCAGCCATCCAAAATAAAAATCTCTTTGACGGTCTGATGGAGGCGGTGAAGTATTGTTCTTTAGGACAGATTACCAATGCCTTGTATGAGGTGGGGGGGCAGTATCGCCGGAATATGTAGATCAGCTTGATGACCAATAAATTTAATCTAAAATATGAGTCATCCCTTAAATCTACCAAAGTGCTGCTAGCATAATTAAGTAGCTTTAAATTAACCAAATAGCAGAGACTATGCCAGGGCACCCCTTTGGTATAGTCTAGCCCAAGATACCAAGCAAATGCAATATTTAATCTGCTTTATGGGCTCAAGATAAGGGATGACTCATGTTCTTGTTTTTCTAAATATCTCCAATGTTCAAAAACTCAATAGCCACCTTAATTCTTTTATTCCTATTATCAGCTTGTATGGATACTAAAGATCTCCCCAACTCTAATGAACAAAAAGATAAAATTGACTTTGTGATCGACTATGAGCAATTGAAGGACTACTTTGTGAGTACCAACAATGTAGGCGGACAGCAACTTCGTTTTAGAGCAGAAAGGAAGGATCGCCTCAGCAACAGGTTTGATTTGGTTTTCGCAGAAGATTTTCTAACTCAAAATCAAATAGCGGTTAATGGAAGTCCTGTACTTTTTTATATTGATATGGACGAAAAAGACGATTGGGGGGTCTATGCTATTCACGAAAACCCTCATTACTTCAAACATTTAGAAGCTATTGATGCTACGTCTCTGAAAAAAGGTCGGCATTTAATTGGACAGCTTAACACAGATTTCCAGGAAACTGGAATCAGCCACAAATCCTTAGTTCGGATCTTGTTAAAACTCCCAATTATCAAATCTTATGCACACCTGCATGCTGATTTTTACCTGTTGGAAGAAGCTGACCAGAAAGAAATGTATAGTGTTTCCTACAAAGTAGAGTGGCATTACTGCACCAATGATTGCTTTGATCCCGTGTATAAAATGAAGATCGAGGTAGATAAAAAAACGGGAGAAATAGTTGTCATCGGACTTTAATATTGTCGCGCATTTTTTAGGCAACAATGCTTGTATTTTTTGCCACTTTGACAAGGGCAAGGATCATTACGACCTACTTTTTTTCCAGTATAATTGATCATAGATCTTAATGCCGTCTTAAATTGATTGCGTGTATCTTGCTGAAATATTTGAGTCATTAGGGCGTAAAGCTCAGGCTTTTCTCGCTTCATGCTTGCTGGTTGCTCGAAAAAGTACTCAGTAGCGACTGCAAAAAACTCAATTTTATTGGTGGCTCCATAAGGGTTCATACTCGACTCCCCTTTGTTAATCCGTGCGGTTTCCCGGTGCATAGCTTCCAGCCAAGGTTCAAGATAGGCATTATCCAAAAATAGCTTAGGAATCCCATCATAATGACCATCTGCAGCATCTAAGAGGTGTGCAAATTCATGAATCCCTACATTTTTTTTATCATTAGGATTTTGAAAACCAGCAATCAAAGCTGATTTAGACAGAATCATAATCCCCTGCATAATTCCAGTGCCGACCATTCCCAATACATTTCTACCTTCTCCTTCCTGTCTGAAATTCCGATCAAAAGCAGAGGGGTAGATTAGGATTTCTCCAAGATTGTTGTATTCCCATTCTGGAAAGTTGAAAACGGGAATTTCTGCGCTAGCTGCTGCCAAAACCATGGTCAGGTCATCCACCTCAGTTTTGATGCCGGTGATGCGAGTTTCATGCAAAAAGATCTGGATTTCTGTTTCAAAACGCCTTTTTTCTGTGTCTGAAAGCGTTTGGTAATACACTACATAATCTTCTAAAATCTTACGCCAATCCTCAGGAAAAGGGGCTTGTTTGAGTTTTTCTCTTTCACGGAACTTTTTAGTAAAAATACTGTAGATATTATAACAAACTAAAACCCCAATTGCCAATAAAATCAGGAAAACATTAGAGCTCTGACTTTTTAAAGGCCAGATTAACAATAGAAAAATCCCCCCAATGATAGCAACCGCAA